>JAKEHX010000695.1 GCA_022614795.1 Planctomycetaceae bacterium
TGCTTGCCGAGCGCGACCGGCTGATCGGCGGGCGGTATCAGGCTGGCGACGGCCGCGGCTGCATGTTCCATGTGCTCACCGAACCGCTCGGAAGAGGCCGCGTTATCAGCAGCAAGGCCGAGCTGGCCCGCACGTTTGGCCGCTCGCAGGGCCGGCCGTGGTCGTTCGGCTACGTCGCTCCCGAACATTCGGCCGAATACCAGCCGGCGAAGTGGCTGGTGCGGCTGGTGGACGGGCAGATTTGTCCCGAGGTGCGGCGGCGCTACGGCCGTTCGGCGGAGCTTTTCGATTACGAGCTGGTCATGGCAGTGGCGGCGCAGGTGCTCGAGCACCGTGAGGCGATGGCGCAAAGTGCTGCACTGTTCGTCTCCCGGTCCTGCCTGGTCTGACAGGCAATCGGGAGGGCGAGGCGGGCGAGGCTCCCGCCGAGCCGAAAGTGCCATAGCGCACTAGTGGACACTTTCGCTCGGGGTGCGCCGCACATTCTACTGGGGGACTCCTCTCTTCGCTTTGGGAAAGAATACGCATGCCTGTCGTTGTGTCTTGCCGGTGTGGTCAGCGATTTCAAGCACCCGATCATCTGGCCGGCAAGACGGTCCCCTGCCCCGCCTGCGGCCAGCCCTTGTCGATTGGTTCGGCCAGTGCAGCAGCCGCTCCCGCCGCGGCTCAAAAGCCGCGCCCTCCCGCGGCTGCAAACAAGCCTGCAACCGGCATCGCGGTCACTTGCGCCTGCGGGCGGACACTCCGCGCGCCGGAATCGCTCCGCGGCCGGTCCGCAAAATGCCCCAGTTGCGGCGGCCTGGTGCAAGTTCCGCCGGCGCCGTCGGCCGAGATCGATATCTTCGGCATCGATCCGCTGATGTCTTCCGACCCGCTCGCCGGACCTGCGGGATTCCCCGCGGCCGATCCGCTGGCGGCGCCTGCGGGTGGTCCGCTACATCGGCCGGCCGCCGCCCAAGCTGCAACTTCCGCAGGAGGCACGAACAAATGGCTCCTGATCGGCGTAGGCGGCGGTGGCGCGGCACTGGCCCTCATCGTCGTCGTCGCGGTCCTCGTCAGCATGGGCGGCAACTCAAACGTCGCCGAAGCTCCAAGTGCAAACACCCCCACGAATCAGCCCAGTGCCGCCGCGCCGGCGACTGGAGCCACAACCTCGACTCCGGCTGCCATTTCAAGCACGCCGGCAATCGCCGCCTCGTCCTCGCCCGCGCCCTCGATCAAACCAGCCGTCGCCACCCAACCGAGTCCGCCTGCCGCAACCTCCGCGACGGGCGCTGTCGCGACCTCTGCTGCCTCTGCAGCCAATTCCGCAGTGGCCAGGCCCAAAGCGTCCAGCGGCCGGCACGTGCTCTCGGACCTGCCCGCCGGCGTGCAAGCGTGGCATGAGGACAAACGCGGCAACCTCGTCGGCATCTTCAATCTCAAAGAAGACCAGAATCCCAACGCCCAATTGAGTTGGATGACCGCTCTCTTGCCGCACTTGGGATACCAAAAGCACTACGACAGCCTGATCCGCGACAAGCCGATCACCGAAAGGGCCAACTTGCAGGTCGGCGTCGTCACCATTCCCGAGTTCCTCAATCCGATCGAAGGCAAGTCCCGCTGGAGCGGTTACCCGTTCGACGGCCTGGCCCTCACGCACTTCGCCGGCATGTCGGGGGTGGAAGACGCCCGCAACACCTGCGCCGGCCAGTTGCCCCGGTCTGACCCGCGGGCCGGCGTGTTCGGTTACGACGCCGTCGCCAGGCCGGCCCAGATCACCGATGGGACCAGCCAGACCGTGATGATCGTCGGTTCCGGGCCCTTGGCCAGCCCCTGGATCATGGGTGGCGGCTCGACGATCCGCGGCGTCCGCGAGCCCCTGTTCGATCCCATCAGCGGCCTGGGCACCCGCGGCCTTTCTTCCGGAGGCACGCTGGTCGTCATGGCCGACGGCAGCGTCAGGCAGATTCCCGCCAATGTCGATCCCAAAGTGTTTCGCGCGATGTGTACGATCCACGGCGCCGAAACGGTCGATCTTGGCCAAACGCCCGCTTTCAATATCGAGGAGTGGAAATGAAGGTGACTTTGGCGAGCGGGGGGCGCATCTTGGCGAGCGGGGGGCGTCAGCCCCCTGAGGCAATCCGCTCGATTCTCCACCGAGTTTTTCCCATCGGCATCTGCCTGGCAATTTCCCTGGCCTTGCCCCACCCCGCCCTGGCCGACGTCGTCTTCTACACGCTGCCCGGCGGCAAGGCCCAAGTCATCCTCCAGGGCACGGCGGGCATCAACCCCGGCGGCGCTATCACGTTCACGCACCCCAAGTTCGGCAAAATCTATTTCGATTCGCAGGAAACCGAGATTCGCAAGGTCCCCACGCTCCCTGCGCAATTCACCAAGGTCCTTGGCCGGGCCGCTAGCGACGCCGACAAGCTCATGGAAGCCGCGCAGTGGGCCCTCCGCCACGGCCTTTTGACGCAATTCCATCAGGCCGTCGACAAGGCCCTCGCCGCCAACCCCAAGCATCCGCGCGCCCTCTTGGTGCAGAAGCTCAAAACCTTGATGGACGTCGAGCTGCCCGACCCGGCGACGCAGGTCGAAGACATGAAAAAGCTGCTCGGGCGGCGCGACATGAAGGTCAAGCTCAGCAAGCACTTCATCCTGATGCACGATACGCCAGACACGCCGGCCAAAGGCAGCAAGAAAACCCGCGCCGAAGAGCGCATCCAGCTTCTCGAGGCGGTCTACGAGAGCTTCCTGCTCCGCTTCTATGCCTACGGCGTCGAGCTGGAAATCCCCAAGGAGCGGCTGAAGGTCGTGCTGTTCAACGAATACGACCGGTATCGGGCCTTTTCGACGCGCCTCAGCCCCAGCCTGGCCAGCGCCAGCGGCTTTTGGAGCCCCGGCAACAACACGGCAATTTTCTTCGACCATGGCACCAACGAGGAATTCAAAGCGCTCGCCAAGGTCAACACCGAACTCCAGAAGCTCAAAGCCGACGCTCTCCGCGACCGCACCCCGGCCACAGCCGACATCCGCCGACTGGCCGATACGCTGGCGCTATTGATCGAGCTGGAACGGGAAAACTCCGACATCGAGGTGGTCAGCCACGAGATCACCCATCAAATGGCTGGTAACACAGGCCTCTTGCCGCGGCACGTGCAGGTGCCCCGCTGGGTGCACGAGGGCCTGGCGACCTATTTCGAAACGCCCAACGGCGCTTCGTGGGGCGGCATCGGCAAGGTTGTGGTCCTCCTCGGTGAGCATCAGATATTCCTCGATGCGCACGTCATATCGGGGCAACAACCGTGGCAGCAAATGATTACTTATCGTCGTGAGAA
>JAKEHX010000696.1 GCA_022614795.1 Planctomycetaceae bacterium
AACGGCACGTTCCATTCCCACCAGCACAGCCCTGGAAACGATGCTGTGGCCGATGTTCAGCTCCCGCATTTTAGCGATCCGGGCCACGGCGGCCACGTTGTGATAGTTCAGGCCATGTCCGGCATGCAAATGCAGCCCCAGATCGCTCACCAGCCGGCCGGCGTGGGTCAAGGCGACGAGCTGCTCGTGCTGGGCCGCATCGCGGGCCAGTGCGTACCGTCCGGTGTGCAGCTCCACGGCGTCGACGCCAAGCCGCCCGGCCAGCTCGATCTGCCGCGGCTCGGGGTCGAGGAACAAGCTGACCGAGATTCCGGCCCGCTTGAGCCGCTCGATCGCCCGGGCCGCCGCATCGCGGTGAGCGACGACGTCGAGCCCCCCTTCGGTCGTCACTTCCTCGCGCCGCTCGGGCACGATCGTCGCCTGCTCGGGCTTCAACTGGCAGGCGATGCCCACGATCTCATCGGCGACGGAAAGCTCCAGGTTCAGCTTGATCGTGACCGTTTCGCGGAGCACGCGCACGTCGCGGTCCTGGATATGCCGCCGATCCTCGCGCAGGTGCACGGTGATCGCGTCGGCCCCCGCCAGCTCGCACAGCACGGCCGCCGCTACCGGGTCCGGCTCATAGGTCTTGCGGGCCTGGCGGACGGTGGCGACGTGGTCGATGTTGACGCCGAGTTCGGGCATGGATCTTATGGGGCAGATGGTACAGAACCAATGACGTCCTGAGCCTGCAGCCCAAAATGGGGAGCGGCAGCGATTAAGTGGCGGTCATTGGAGTAGATTGTTTTGATACCATGCGATTTCGCGCATTGCAGATGTAAGGCGTCGCCGGCCCGGATGGGGATGGCGGGAGGCAGTCGCTTCAACGTGGCCAGCGTAGCATCGAGAATGGACTGGGTGATGGGCAACCAGATCCAAACGCCGTTCAGTTCGTCATCGTCCATGATCCCGAGCACCGTATCGAGCACTCGCTGATCGAGTCGCCCCTCGCGCACGGTGCGCAACAGCGCGGTCATCAATTCAACCCGTCCGAATGACGAACAACCCACCACGGGCTCGGACTTGAGTAAGTCACGTACCGCGCCGCTGCCGCGCTCAGGCGCGTAGCACTTGAGAACATATGCTGTGTCAAAGTAAATCATCAGCGGTCGCGATCCTCGGAGATGATCTGCGTGGAGTCCCAGTCGGGTCCAAAGTCGATGCCGGCGAGTCGCAACTCCCGTTCTTCCCAGTATTTGGAAAAATCAGCCGGCCGGCGTGGTCGCGAAACGACAGCAACGACGACGCCGTCCCGGACCACAAGAATCTCTTCCTTTTGGGCGGCCGCAATGACCCCCTGCGCGTTCTCTTGCAGTTGTTGCACGTCAATCATTTGCATTCGTAGATCTCCACATTTTCGGTGACATCGCGCTCCGTCGCCAGGTTCACGCCAGTAGCCCTTCGACGACCTTCCCATGCACGTCGGTCAGGCGGAAGTCGCGGCCCTGAAAGCGGTAGGTCAGCCGCGTGTGATCGATCCCCAGGCAGTGCAGCACGGTCGCCTGGAAATCGTGCACGTGGACGCCGTCCTGCACGACGTTGTAGCAATAGTCGTCGGTCTGGCCGTAGCTGATGCCCGGCTTGATGCCGCCACCCGCCATCCAGATCGTGAAACAGCGGCCGTGATGGTCGCGGCCGTAGTTCGTCGCGGTCAGGGCCCCCTGGCTATAGACCGTCCGGCCGAATTCGCCCCCCCAAATCACCAGCGTCTCATCCAAAAGGCCGCGGTCCTTGAGGTCCTTCACCAGGGCGGCACTGGGGCGATCGACGTCGCTCGATTGGCCGCGGATCTGCGTGGGCAGGTTGCTGTGCTGGTCCCAGCCGCGATGCATGAGCTGGATGAACCGCACGCCGCGCTCGGCCATGCGGCGAGCGAGCAGGCAATTGCGGGCATAGCCGCCATCCACGCCGTCGTCCTTGATGCCATACAGTTCGAGCGTTTCTTTCGATTCTCCCGAGAGGTCGGTCAGCTCCGGCACGCTCGACTGCATCCGGAAGGCCATTTCGTACTGGGCGATGCGGGTGTCGATTTCCGGATCGCCGACCGACTCGGCGGCCAGGCGATTAAGCTCGCCGACGCCGTCGAGCATCGCCCGGCGCGCCGCCGCGTCGATGCCCGCCGGATTGGAAAGGTACAAAACGGGGTCGCCTCCGGCGCGAAAGCGGACCCCCTGGTGCTCCGACGGCAGAAAACCCGCCCCCCACAGCCGCGAGAAGATCGGCTGGTCGGTCTTGTTGCCGCTGCCTTGAGAAATCAGCACGACAAACGTCGGCAGATTGTCGTTTTCCGAACCCAGGCCGTAGCTCAACCAGGCGCCCAGACTGGGGCGGCCGGGCTGCTGCGAGCCGGTCTGGAGGAAGGTGAACGCCGGGTCGTGGTTGATCGCCTCGGTATTGAGCGTCTTGACGATCGCCAGCTCATCGACCACCGACGCGGTGTGCGGCAAAAGCTCGCTGATCCACGCTCCCGACTGGCCGTGCTGCTCGAAATTGAAGATCGAGGCGGCACACGGAAACGACTTTTGTCCTGCGGTCATGCCGGTGATTCGCTGGCCCATGCGGACCGAAGCGGGCAATTCCGTGGCATTCAGCTCCTTGAGCTTGGGCTTATAGTCCATAAGATCGATCTGGCTGGGGCCGCCCGACATGACCAGGTAAATCACGCGCTTGGCCTTCGCGGGCACGTGCAAGGCCTTCAGGACGCCCGGCCTGGCCTTCCCGCGTGGAGCGGCTGAGGCATCCGCGGCTCGTGCGCCGTCATTCAATAGTGTTGCTAGCGCCGCCGTACCGATGCCGGTGGCCGTCCGCCCGAAGAATTGGCGTCGAGATAGCGAGCGCCATGCTTGTTCGCTCATTTCATCCCCCCGTTTGATTAGGGCGCTGGCGCCGCCCGCCCGATCCACGTTGACGGCGGCGCGAGGCCAGTTCGGCGACAAATCGACCGTGTTCTTCGCTCGCAATGCCGCGATCCAGGCAATCGGCCAGCCGATTCACATCGCGCGCCATCAAGGCCCGCGTGTCGATCCAAAAGCCTGGAAATGCGCGACTCTTCACAATCCCGTCAGCAGGAATCTTCAGCGGCTCATCGGCGCGCAGATCGAACCAGTGAACCGCACGTCGTTCGATATCCAACACGAGATATTCGAGCACTCCGCCCGTCCGATAGTCGCGGCGCTTCTCATAGAGGTCGATTGACAAGCTGCTGTGCGCGATTTCAAAGACGAGCTCCGGCGGTCCGACAATGTATCGGGTTTTTTTGCCGCGAATTCGCACCTTGCCCCCATATTCGGCACGGATCATGAGCACGTTATCGGGTTGAGGCTCGCTCGCTTCCCCAAGTATCACCGTGACATTCTGCCCGCCCTCAACACCGCGCGTCGCACGCTCGTATTGAAAGACAAGCCCCGTGATTCGATAGTCGCCCTTGCTATGGTCGTAGCCCGCAGGAGTCATCATGTAAACGATTCCGCCGATCAGCTCGAATCTGGCCGCTGGATCAGGATAGGCCTCGTAACGGCGATGGAATTCGCGCTGGTGAAGATGATCTCCGGCGTAGAGCAGCGGAACATCATCCTTCCATTTGCTGGCCTTGGTTAGTAAGCCGGTTGACATGGCGTTGACTCGCCTTCTATCCCTTGGTCAGAGCCTCGTCCGTGTTGAGAATTGCGCTGGCGACCATCGCCCAAGCGGCCAGCTCCGCCGGATCAATCTCCGCGTCGGCGGGCGATTCGCCCGCGGCGAGCAGTTGCTTAGCGGCGGCGGGATTCTCGCGGTAAGCGGCCGTTTGTCGCTCGAGCACGCGCGCAAGCACGGCCAGTTCGGCGGAAGTCGGCATGCGCGACAGGACCGTGCGGAAAGCGAAGCTCAGCCGCTCGCTGGTCGAATCGCCTCCCTCCCGCAGAATTCGCTCGGCGAACTTGCGGGCCGCCTCGACGTAGGTCGGGTCGTTCATCAGGACCAGCGCCTGAAGGGGCGTATTGGTGCGGCTGCGGCGGACGGTGCAGGTCTCGCGATCGGGGGCGTCGAGCGTCGCCAGGCTCGGCGGCGGGCAGGTCCGCTTCCAGAACGTGTACATCGTCCGCCGATACAGATCGGCCCCGTGATCCTGCGAGTATTTCTGTGCCGTCCAGTTGTCGCCGTCGGCCCGCGACATCAGCTCTTCCCACAATCCGCTCGGCTGATAAGGAGAGACGCTTCGGCCGCCGATCCGTCCGTCGTAGAGGCCGCTCACAAACAGCGCCTGATCGCGAATGAACTCAGCTTGAAGGCGAAAGCGCGGACCGCGGGCCAATAACCGATTCTCAGGGTCCTTCGCCGCCAGCGCCGGCGTGACGGCGGACGATTGCCGATACGCGGCCGAACTTGCCATTCGGCGAACCAGCCGCTTCACATCCCATCCCGGCTCCTGGCTCCTGGCCCCTGGATCCTGTCCCCTGAACTCCACCGCCAGCCAATCGAGCAGCTCGGGATGGCTCGGCAGCTCGCCCTGGGTGCCGAAATCCTCGGCAGTTTTGACGAGCCCGGTACCGAAGAGCAGCTGCCAGTAGCGATTCACCGTCACGCGGGCCGTCAGCGGATTGCTCTCATCCACCAGCCACCGGGCCAACCCCAGCCGATTGCTCGGCAGCCCTTCGGCTAGCGGAGGCAGAAACGACGGGACAGCCGCGGCGACCTTGTCCCCTTTTTTGTCGTAGGCCCCGCGGACCAGCAGGAACGTATCGCGGGGCTGCTGCGATTCCTGCATCACCATGCTGGTTGGAACCTGGGCGTCGAGCGCTTCACGGCGCATGACGAGCCCTGCCAACTCGGCCTTGAGCTGGCGGACGATCGGTGAAACCTGCTCGCGGTAGTGCTTGCGGATTTCGGCGGCTTGCTCGGCCGTACGCTTTTCGGAGGGGACGGCCAAAGCCGCCGCGACTGCCTCGGGAAGCGAGGCAGCCCCCTGTGGATTGTCAGTGGTGGTGGCCGACAAACGGAACCGCCCCAGCTGGTGCTGGCCAAACTTCGATTCAAAGACGAGAGCAATTTGGAGCGTTCGGCCTTTGGGAAGCTCCAGCTTTTGGTCGAGCTCGAAGACTGCCCAGTTCGCTTTGCCCATCTCGGGAAGAATCGCCCAGCCCGTGGAGGAATCGTCGTCGATCGCCGCAGCTATCGGAAAATCCTTCTGACTGAACGAGGCAGTGGCCGATTTCAGCTCGAGCTTCTGCGGCTGGCCGCCGTCGGGCGCCACGAGTGCCAGCCGCACATCGGTGAGCACGATATTCCCATTGACGCTGCGGCCGGGGCCTTTGCCCTTCAGGCTGTCGTGCGGCAAGGCCTCCAGGCGGACGGCCGTAATCGTGCCCTTTGCGCCCGAGGCGATCAGCTCGTACGTATCGGTTGCCGGGTTGGCGCCGGTGGCCAGAATCGACTTGTCGTCCTGCTGCGTGAGCGCTGCGCCGCCACTTGAAACCAGGGTGCTGAACGTCAGCGGTTGCCAGGCCGCGTCTCGCTGACTGGCAAGCGAACGTTCCCACTCCGCTTGCGCCGCGTCGACGTCGGCACCCGGCGACGCGACGCGGGCCTCCAACCGCTGAATATCCGCCGCGAGCTGGGCCAGCTCTGCTTGCTGTTGGGCCGAGGGAACGCGGACCAATGGCACGGCATTTCCCTTGCGGCCGTCGAGCCCCTGCTCGGGCACGTTGTTGAAAAATGCATAGAGCTGATAGAACTCGCGCTGCGTGAGCGGGTCGTATTTGTGGTCGTGGCACTGCGTGCAGGCGACCGTCAGGCCCAGGAAGACGGTGCCGGTCGTGTTGACGCGATCGATGATATAGGCGTTGAGATATTCCTCGGGAATCGCGCCCCCCTCGAAATTGATCATGTGGTTGCGGTTGAAGCCGCTGGCGATTTTCTGCGAAAGGTCGCGCTGGGGGTCGCCCGTTTCCGGCAAGAGGTCCCCCGCGAGCTGCTCGATCGCGAACTGGTTGTAGGGCGTATTGCGATTGAACGAATCGATCACATACTCGCGCCACCGCGTCATGTCGCGGCCGGAATCGATGTGGTAGCCGTGCGTGTCAGCAAAGCGGGCGGCGTCGAGCCAATCGACCGCCATCCGCTCGCCATAGTGGGGCGACGACATCAGCCGATCGACCTCGCGCTCGTAGGCATCGGGCCGCCCGTCGGCGAGAAATGCATCGACCTCGGCTGGCGTCGGCGGAAATCCGGTCAGGTCGAGCGACAGACGGCGAATGAGCGCGTGGCGCGCGGCTGCGGGCGAAGGGGCGAGCCCTTCCCGCGCCAGGCGCGCGAGGATGAACCGATCGATGCTGCCGCGCGGCCAGAGGACGTCGCTAGTTTCGGGAACTGCCGGACGCTGGGGGGCGGTGAATGCCCAGTGCGTCTCGTACTTGGCCCCTTCGGCGATCCACCGCGCGAGAAGCGCGATTTCCTCAGCGGTAAGCGTCTTCTTCGCTTCCGCGGGAGGCATGCGGACGTCCGGATCGGTCGAGCTGATTCGCCGGACCAGCTCGCTCTGCTCCGGCTTGCCGGGCGTGATGGGAATTTCGCCCGATTCAGCGGCAGCCAGGGCCGACTGGCGCACATCCAGCCGCAATCCCGCCTGGCGCTGGGCGGCGTCCGGGCCGTGACATTTGAGGCAATTATTCGCCAAAATGGGCCGTATCTGCCGGCCGAAATCAATCGGCGTCTCTGCGGCCTTTCCTCCGTCCACGAGGCTGCCCAGTGCCAAAAAGGCGAGCAGCAAAGGGGCAAGAAATCGCCGACTCATTGGCCAATCCTCAGCACAAAAACACGGGTCGATTCCTAAAGCATACCTGATACAGCCGCTCAGTGCTGGCGAATCTGGCGCGACAGAAACGGTTACGGCCCGCCGCGCGTCAGCACAACCCCCTTCAGGTCCATCACCGCCGCTCCCGGCTTGGCGAGGGGCTGGATCGTCAGCCTGGCCGGGCCCTTGGGAAGGGTAAACTTGCCGACCGCCAGCTCGCCCCAGTCGCGATTGACGTACCTCGCGTGACCGACTTCGTCACGGTGTGGCAGGGGAATCGCCCGCGGTTCGAAGGGCGGAACCTCGACCTCGTGTGAAAGGGATGCGAAGGAGACCTTGACCCGCGAGCCAGCATCGGCCGTCGGGCAAGTGAAGCGGAGTGTCAAGTCGTAGTCCCCGTCGCGTACGACATCGGTTTCGAACCAGACCTTCGAAGCAGCGTCGCTCCAGCCGGTGAGCCAATCGTGGGCGTAGCCTGGCCCGGCAAAGAACTTGAGGCTGCCGTCGAAGTAGGCCTGCGGAGCGTGCAGGGTGACCGGATTTTCCTCGGCGTGGCCGATTTGAATGGGAAATCTCCGCAGGCCGGCCGAGCTGACGTCGTCCAGCCAGGCTTCGTATTGCCGGCTCAGGTCGGCAACGATCTCGGGCGACTGGCCGGCCAGGTCCTTCGTTTGGCCTGGATCGGCCTGCATGTCGTAGAGCTGCCATGCCGCGGGTTGCCGGTTGGCTTTGGCCTTCGAT
>JAKEHX010000697.1 GCA_022614795.1 Planctomycetaceae bacterium
CGTCTTCTGCCACAGGTCGGTCACTGCGCGGGCCGCCTGGGTGAACACGGCCACGACCCCTTCGGCGAAGTCCGCCCACAGCGTCGCCATGCCTTTGATGACCGTTTGCCAAACGCCGGCTAGGTCGCCCTGAAGGACCTTGGTCCCGATCGTGCCGACCGCATCGCCTAGTGTCCCGCCGAGCATGTCCGCCAGCGCTGCGATGCCTTGCAGAAACACGACCTGCAGGCCCTTGATCGCGATTTGGCCGGCCAGCGCCAGGTCGCCCGACGCCAGCGCGTCGCCAATCCCACCGATCGCGGTCTGGGCCGTGGTCAGCAGGGCACTCAAACCATCGCGAATCCCTTTTACGGCGGCCTGGCCGCTGGTCGTGAACCGAGCCCAGGCGGCGATGCCGCCGACTACGAGCCCAATGAGCAGACCCATCGGGCTCAGCACGACACCCACACCGCCGGCGATCGCCATCAAGGCGGACGCCACCAGGCCGAAGGCAGTCCCCAGCCCAAAGATCGTGGCTCCGATCGCTGTCACAGCGACGCCTGCAGCCAGGAGTCCTGCGCCGACGAGTGCCACGGTGCGCACGAGACCGCTATTAGCCCGTACCCAGCGGTTGACCGTGCCGAGAATTTCCTTGAGCGCTTCGGCCGCGGGGAGTAGCGCAGGCGCAAGTGCGGCACCAATCTCAAAAATCGTCGCGCCGGCGACGCTCTTCACGGCGTCGAATGCATCCCCCAAGGCGTCGGCCAGTTTGGATGCTTCCTCCGTGGGCGCAATGCCGAGACGCCGCGCTTCCTCGCGGAAGGCCCGCAGGTTGGCCACCATCGGCAGCAATTGCGTGCCCGACTTGCCCAGCACCTCGACGGCCGCCGCCGTGCGAGTCGTCGGGTCTTCGATCGCCGCCAGGCGATCGGCGACGATTTGGAGCTGCTCATCGGGGAGTTTGCCTTTCAGATCGCTGGCCGACAGGCCGAGCAACGCGAGCGATTGTTTGGCCGTTTTCAGGCCGCGATCCGCGTCGACGACAACCTTGGCCATCTTCTTGGTGGCCTTCTCCACGTCTTCCAGCGACGCGCCCGACTGTTCGGCGGCGAACTTGAGCTCGCCCAGCGCCGCGCGCGAAATGCCCGTCCGGCCCGACATATCGTCCAGTGCGCTGCCCGCGGCGATGAATTGCGACACCGCGGCCGAGAGCGGGCCGACGATCGACGCGCCCAGGCCCGTCAGGAACCCGCCGACCTTGAGGATGCTGGTGCCCAGGCCCTGCAGCCGGGCTTTGACGCTGTTGAGTCCCTTCACCAGAGCGCTGTTCTTGACGTACAGCATGATGTGGGCACGTCCCGCCTCGATGTCGGATCGGCCTGCCATAGTTCAGGAGTCAGGGGTCAGGAATCAGGAGTCAGTTTTGGAGCTTGCCGCTATATCCGCTGCGGCGCACGATGGCCCCGCCGGGGAACTTGGGAGGTGGCACCGAATAGCTGACGATCAGCTTGGGTGCGCTCGCCGGGTTGAAGTCGTAATGCGTAACGAGAAACTGGCCGAACGCGGTCGCCGAGTTGTCGTCGTCCCACAGGATGTGGATGCGATCGACAAACCCAGACCGATCGACGATCTCCTGCAGGACGGCGCTCAGGTCCGGCGAGTCGATAGGTGTGTTGAGGGGCCACGGCGGCGACCCCGTGGGATCGAAATCCACGGCTGCCGAGGTACGCGCGATCGCCAGAAACGCGGCTAGGCTGATCCCATTGGCCAGCGGCGCGGGATGGTCGGCCGCCTCGGCGCTAATCTTGGTGAACAGGCCCGTCGCAAAATTGCCGTTGGCCGGCGTGACGCGCAGCACCGCACTTTCGATCGTGGAGCCCTGGAGCGCGGCGGCCCCGCGAAACAGCAGTGCCTGATAGCCGCGGAAGCCAAGCGCCAGGCCGATGGGAGGAGCAGTCGAGGCATTCGTCGAGACGGCGTTGGTGCGCACCTCGGCGTCGTCGATTCCGCTGGCGATGATGAGTTCCAATTGTGGCATGCTTACGGCCCAATACTGCCGCCTAGCGGCGGGCGGAATTTCACGCTTCCGTACACGATCGGCTTGGTCGCGTCGGCCGGGCTGGTCTCGCTGCTATCCACAAGCAGCAGCTCGTCGAAATAGATGGCGGCGGCTGTGGTCACGAGCGGCAGCGTGTCGGCTTGCGCCAGGCGGACCCTGCCGCGGGCTGGTTCGATGAGGGGCGTTTTGACGCTGGCCGTCAGATCGACGCGCGACACGTCGGCCTGTGCGTCGCCGCGCGACTTGTGGACGCTGATCGTGTTGGCGTCGATTGCTCGCACGACGTAGGGCACACCGGCTTCTAGGCCGGCGTCGGTCGCCAGCGCATAGACCGGCGTCCCCGTCGTCCAGCCGTGGCCCGTCAGCGTGAGCGTGTCGGTCCCTACGTCGGTGGTTTCCGGCGTGAGCGACTTCCCAACGCTCTCAATCGTGACCCCCGAGCCGTTCGGCCCTACTGTCCCGCTCACCAGGTCCAGTCCCGCAGCCGGTGCGCCGCCGAGCGTGGCGGACAGCTTGTATCGCACCAAGTCGTCGGGCGCGATCACGAGCGGCGCGCCGTGCTCGTCGAACGCCTCCCATGCCAGGTCCTCCGTGCGGCCGGCGACGAGCTGCACTTCAGGATGTTCCCGTCCCGCTGACATTGATTGGCTCCGTCGATTTCGCTTGGGGTGGTTTGATGATGAGCTTGCCCGTCCGGTGGATTTCGTCGATCAGCGCCTGCTGCTCGGGGGTGTAAGGGATCTTCTTGCGCCTCGTCATCTGACCCGTCTCGATGAACCGCTCGATGTCTCCCTCGAATACGAACACCTGGGCCTGCTGGACGACCAAAGCCCGGTCGTACATCGCCCGCCCCTCCGTCATGTCGGCGAGTTGCCGGAGGGTGTAGGGCCGAGGATCGAGTCCAAGGATGCCTCCAAGTCGCCAAGCTTCTCGTTCATAGTCCGCCGCATCGCCGCCTCGACCCGGTTGTCGATCTCGGCCAGCGCCGGGCTCTTGAGTTTTTCCTGGACCAGCTCGATCGCCTTGGCCTGGTAGGCGAGGTGCTTCTCCAGCATCACGGCCAGGTCCGGGCGCTGGAGGGCGAGGAAAAAATCCTTCCACTCCGCGAGCAGCTCTTTCTGCGCGGTCACCAGGCAGTCCCCTGCCATCGCTTCGCCGAATGCCGACGGGCTGTCATGTTTCCCATCGAGCTGCGGCCGGACGACCAAGTACAGGACCTCCCAGACGACGGCCCAGTCGCTCATCTGCTCGGCGAACAGGATCGAGCACAGCTCACGCTGGCCGCCGTCGGGCTTGCTGGCCGGGTCGAACAGGTCGAACCGGCCGCCGCTCTCCTGCTTGACGCGGATCAC
>JAKEHX010000698.1 GCA_022614795.1 Planctomycetaceae bacterium
CGACTGGCTACACGGCTTTGGAGTCGATCAAGCTCTTGCTGCGCCATCCGCACGCGCAGATCACGCTGCTTACCAGCCGCCAGGAAGGCCGGCCGCATATCTCGTCGATCCACCCGTCGCTGACCGGCCGGCTCGATTTGTGCCTGGAGGATGTCGGCCCGGAGGAAGTCGCCCGCCGCTGCGAGTGTGCCTTTCTCTGTCTTCCGCACGCGGCTTCGGCCGAAGCGGCCAAGGAGCTGCTCGCCCGCGGCATTCGCGTCATCGATTTCTCGGCCGACTATCGACTCGACGACGCCCAGACTTATCGCAAGTGGTACGAACACGAGCATCCCGACCCCGAGCGGCTGGGCAAAACGCCGTATGGACTGCCGGAGCTGTTTGGGCCGTTGATTCCCCAGGCGCAGCTCGTGTCCAATCCGGGCTGCTATCCGACGTCGGCGATCATTCCGCTGGCGCCGCTCTTGAAGGCCGGTTTGATCGAAGCCGACGACATCATCGTCGATAGCAAGAGCGGGGTTTCCGGGGCGGGCCGCACGCCGAAGTTGAACACCCATTTTCCCGAGTGCAACGAGAGCATTTCGGCCTACGGCGTCGGCAAACACCGCCACCAGCCGGAAATCGAACAGATTCTCGGCCGGGCGACCGGCAAGACGGTCCAGGTGATCTTCACGCCGCATCTGGTGCCGATGGACCGCGGCATCCTGACGGTTTGCTACGCCAGGCCCACGCGGCCCTTGACCGAAGGGGACGTGCTAGGCTGCCTCCGCGAGTTTTACGCCGGCAAGCCGTTCATCCGCGTGGTGCATCACCTGCCGGGGACGAAGGACACGGCCCATACGAACTTCGTCGACGTCACGGCCCGCATTGTCCGCAGCCGCGTGGTCCTGATCAGTGCGGAGGACAATGTGATCAAAGGCGCTTCGGGCGCGGCAGTCCAGAATTTCAATCTGATGTTTGGCTTTCCGGAGACAACGGCCCTGCTTTAAGGGGCTAGGGCTGGGGGCTAGGGTTAGGGCGGAGAACATATTCGCGCCATTCCTGGTCCTATCTCTAATCCCCAGCCCTAGCCCCTAGCCCTAGCCCCTCATCCATGCACATTCCCCACGGTTTTCGGTTCGCTGGCGTCCACGCGGGCATCAAGAAGCAAGCCCAAAAGGAAGACTTCACGCTCGTGCATTGCCCGGCCGGAGCGACGGCGGCGGGCGTCTATACGCAGAACCTTGTCTTCGCCGCGCCGGTCGCCTTTGACCGCGCTCGCACACCCGCCAGCGATATTCGCGTCGTCGCGGTCAACTCGGGCAATGCCAACGCCTGCACGGGCGAGCGGGGGACGAGCGACGCACACCAGATGGCTCGCCTGGCTGCCGCAGCCGTCGGCGCCCAGGAGAGCCAGGCGCTGGTCATGTCCACCGGCGTGATCGGCGTCTACCTGCCGATGGACAAGATCGCCGCGGGCGCAACTTCGGCGGCTGCGAAACTGGGCGATGACGAAGCGGCGTTTCTCAGTGCAGCTCGCGGCATTTTGACCACGGACAAAGGGATCAAGGTCGCCAGCCGCACGCTTACGATCGGCGGCCGCGAGATTCGCCTGGCCGGCATGTGCAAAGGGGCCGGCATGATCGGGCCGAACATGGCGACGATGCTCGGCGTCGTGACAACTGACGCGGCCCTTTCGCCGGACGCGGCCCAGTCCGCTTTGACGGCGGCCGTCGAGGAGAGTTTCAATTGCATCAGCGTCGAAGGGCACATGAGCACCAACGATACGGTGCTGCTCCTTGCGAGCGGAGCCGGGAAACCACTCACCACTCACCACTCACCACTCACCGGCCCTGACCTGGTCACTTTCCAAATCGCCCTGAACGAACTCTGCATCGAACTCGCCAAACAGATCCCCGACGACGGCGAGGGGGCTTCGCACTTGATTACGATCCACGTCCAGGGAACGAAGACTAAGGACGATGCGCGGCGAATCGCCCAGACAGTCGCCAACAGCGCCCTGGTCAAGACCGCCGTGGCGGGGGCCGATCCTAACTGGGGCCGCATCGTATCCGCCGCGGGTTATGCCGGCGTGCCGTTTGACCCGGCTGGTGTTGATCTGGTTGTCAATGGCCATAAACTCTACGAGCGTGGCGCCCCGGTTCCCTTTGACGCCCGGACGGTCTCCGCGGCGATCAAGGCCAGCCGCGAGACGACCATTGAGCTGGCGTTTCGGGAAGGGACGGCGGCCATCCGCTTTTGGACCAGCGACCTGAACGTCGACTACGTGCGGTTCAACGCCGACTACACCACCTAGCAGCGCGTAAGCGTATTCGCACCAGGAAGTCGCCCCCCTCGCATGGATCCTAGCACCCTCGTCCACGACGCCATCGCCCTCGTTGCCCTGACCGCGATGGAGATCATCCTGGGGATCGACAACATCGTCTTCATTTCCGTCGTCAGCAGCCGGCTGCCCGAGGCGGAGCGAAAGTCGGCGCGGCAGATCGGTCTGTTGGCCGCGATGGGGACGCGGGTGCTGCTGCTTTTGACGCTGACCTGGATCATGCAGCTCACGCACCCGATCTTCTCGCTGTCGCAGGCTCCTCTGCCGGCGGATTGGATCGAGTATTTCAGGCACCACAAAGAACTGAACGAGTTTTCGTGGCGGGACTTGATCCTCTTGGCGGGCGGGTTGTTCTTGATCCGCAGCAGCGTCGTCGAGATTCACAACAAGATCGAAGGGGCGCACGGCGACCACGAGACTGCGCGCAAAGTGACGTTTCGCGGAGTCATCTTCCAGATCGCCGTGCTCGACATCATCTTCTCGCTCGACTCGGTGATCACGGCGGTCGGCATGGCCGAGTCGATTTGGGTCATGATCACCGCGGTCGTAATCGCCGTGCTGGTGATGATGATCTTCGCCAGCGCGGTGTCGGGTTTCGTCGAGAAGCACCCGACCGTGAAGATGCTGGCTCTCAGCTTTCTGCTGCTCATCGGCGTGATGCTCGTGGCCGAGGGAATCGGCACGCACATCGAGAAGGGCTACATCTATTTCGCGATGGGTTTCGCCCTGTTCGTCGAGTTCCTCAACCTGCGGGCCAAAGCCAAGGCCGAATTGCGGCGGAAAGCCGAGCATTGACCAGCGCCGGCGCGAACAAGCCAGGTTGCCGGCGTGCTACTTCGTCTCTTCGGGCACGTCCGGCATGTCGAATCTGACGTCCGGGCCCGTGGCTGCCGGGGGAGGCACGGTGAATGTCGCGCCTTCGGAGGTTTGCACGGTGATGGCGGTCAGTCGCCAAGTGCCGGCCTCCTTGGTGGCCGAGCACAATACCTTTGCCGAACCTTTGGGACCATCCAGATCAAAATGGAAGTTCTCTCCGGCAGATTTCACCTCTCCCGATCCGTCGCGAATGTGAAGCACGAACTCGGGAAGCGGCTCGCCAAGCTTGTCCTTCACTTGTGGATCGCTGCGAACCGCGGCGAGAGCTGCCTCCTGGATGGGGCGTAGCTCAATCGCCGCGTTCACTTCGGTCGCAGCGCGATTGAAGAAGAGTGCGCAGCCGCCGCAAATACCTGCGCACAGCAGTAACAGCACGCCCAAGACGATCAAAACGATCATCAAGATCGTACGGCCGCCCGAATTTGGCGGAGGAGGGGCGCTGGGGCCGAATTGGCTCGACGAACTCATGATTCACCTTCCGTGACTCGCTCGATCGAACAACTGTCCGCTACTTGGCATCGACTTTGCGGCAGTAGGCGACGATCTCGTCAACCGAGGTAATGACGTCCTTCTTTGACTTCTTGCCGCCCGTTTCGGCAGCGGCAGCCGGTGCAGCGGCTTTCGGTTCTTCGGCGACGGGCGCCGGTTCTTGGGTTTCTTCCTCAGTGGGCGGAGTAGCTGGTGCTTTTGCGGGCGCTTTTGCAGCGGGCGCTTTCGCCGCGGGAGCGGCGGCAGCGGGCGACTTGCCTTTGGCGGCCGCGATAATGTCGGCCACGCTCATCTTCTTGGGATCGACCGTGGCGGCTGGCGCGGCGGCGGGCTTTGCGGCGGCTGGTTTGGCGGACTCGGCCTTGGCCGCAGGCGGCGCCGCCCCAGGTTTCGAACGAGCGGCGGCAAGAATGTCGGCGACGCTTTGCGGCTTGGCGGCCGGGGGCGCAGCCGCGGCTTCCGCTTTGGCAGCCGGTGCTGCGGATTTGCCAGCCTTGGCAGCGGCGATGATGTCGGCCACCGACTTGCCTCCACCAGCCGCTGCGGGCGCGGCAGCCTGCTTGGCAGCGGCAGCTGGCTTGGAAGCGGCGGCCGGTATGGCTGGAGCGGACTTCGCCGGCGCTGGCGTAGCCGCTGCCGGTTTTTCTGCTTTGGGAGCAATTGCCTTTTCTTTTTTCGCCTCGACCGGCTTCGGTGGTGGAGCGTCAACGACCTTCAGAAAAGACGGGTCGATGTCGTACCAGGCGATGTTGTTGTACCCGTCGAATTCGACGAGCGCCCGCCCGCTCATATTGACGGTCTTCACCGTTCCGGTCAGGCCGCGAAACCGCTTCAGCTCTGGGCGGCTCTCATCGACGACGACATATTTGTCGGTGTATTGCTTCTTCAGCCGATCGATGTGTTCAAAGATCATGGGCAAGCCAGAATGGGCCTTCGTCGGCCCAAGTCGTTATGGGACAGCGACTTGGGACGACGGATCGATAACGCGACAGCCCAGTATTGTGGGACCGCCGGCCCGCGGAATCAAGGCGGGGTCGCGCGCGACGTTTCCTGCGATTGTCCCTACTGCTTCACGCGCCCAATGCGAGCCAGCACTTGCTCGAGCGTCTGCCGCAGTACGAGGCCGCTCTTGCGAAGCAGCTGGACCTCCTTGGGCCACAGTTCGATTGCGTGCCGGGCCACGCAGCCGCCGCGGCCAACGATAGTCGGCACGCTCAGGGCCACGTCGCGAATGTCGTAGCAGCCGTTTTGCACCGTCGAAACCGGCAACAGCCGCCGCTGATCGAGAGCAATCGCGTGGATGACATCACGGATGGCGATCCCCACGGCAAATCCTGCCCCGGTTTTCTTCTTGATTACTTCGGCGCCGGAGCCTTTGGTCCGCGTGAACAGCTCGTCGGCCAGGCGATTGTTCCAGCCAGGGTACTTGTCGAGCGGCAAGCCGCCGATCGCCGCGCTCGACCAGATCGGGACCATGCTGTCGCCGTGCTCGCCCAGGATCAGGGCGTTGACTTGCGTCGGAGCGGCCTTTAGCTCTTGGGCGATCAAGCTGCGGAAGCGGATCGTGTCGAGCTGCGTCCCCAAGCCGAGCACCTGGCTCGGCGGCAAATCGAGGCGGTCCGCCGCAATGTAGGTGAGGATATCCACGGGGTTGCTGACCACGAGGACAATCGTGTGCTTCTTGAGCCCGGCCTTGGCGACCTCGGCCAGAATCGACAGGAACAGGTCGGTGTTGCGATTGATCAGATCCAGCCGCGACTCGTCCGGCTTGCGCCGCAGGCCCGCGGTGATACAGACCACGTCGCTGGTCGGCACGTGCTCATAGCCGCCAGCCGTAATGATCTGATCGGCGGTGCTGGGCCCGCCGTGCAGGAGGTCGAGCGCCTGGCCGCTCGCCAGATCGAAGTTTACGTCGAGCAGTGCAATCTCGCGGACCACGCCGCCGCACTGGAGTGCAAAGCCGGCGCTGGAGCCAACCAAACCGCCGCCGCCGATGATGGAGACTTTCATAGTGTCAGACGTAGGGTGCATAAGCGCAGCGCAATGCACCATGTGCATGGCAAAAGGGAAGGTGCATTTCGCTGCGCTCATGCACCCTACCAAACTACCGCTTCGCCAACTCCTCCATCACGCGCTGCGTAATGAGCTGCACCAGAGCCTCGTTATCCATCGAGCCATTGCGCGAACCAGCCGCGGTTGCCTTCGCCGCCCCCGGCCCCATCGGTGGCGGCGCATCGAAGGCCTTGCGCTCGACGCCGCTGTTTTTCCAGCTCTCGCGGAAGATGTCGTTGGCGCAGATGTCGCAATTCTTGTATTCCTCGGTGTTCCGCGGATCGGACCAGCCCCATTTGGCCTTCAGTTCCAAAAGCTCGCGCTCCTTCGTCTCGTCGAAAAAGTTCACGCGCCCCAGCTGCTTCGACAGCAGCAACATGCGGCAATATGCGTCGAGGATTTCGGTCCACCAATAGGCCCGCTCGACGTTCTCGCCGTAGCTCACGGTGCCGTGGTTGGCGAGGATGATCACATTGGTCTTCTGCACGAAGGGAATCACCGTGTCGGCGAAGCCCTGGCCGCCGGGCGTTTCGTATTTCGTGATCGGCACGTCGCCGAGAAACACCTCCACTTCCGGCAGGACGCACTGCGGGATCGGCTCGCGGGCGATGGCGAACGCGCAGGCATGCGGTGGGTGGCAATGGACCACGCTCTTCACGTCGGGCCGCTGCCGGTAGATTTCCAGGTGCAACAGGGCCTCGCTCGACCGCTTTTTGATGCCGGCCAGTTGCTTGCCAGTCATGTCGATCGTGCAGATGTCCTCGGGCTTGAGAAAGCCCTTGCAGTGCATCGTCGGCGTGCAAAGGACCTCGTTTTCGCCGGTGCGGACGGTGATGTTGCCGTCGTTGGCGGCTGCGAAGCCTTTGGCGTAAATGCGCCGGCCGATTTCGCAGATGTCTTGTTTGAGCTTATGAAGGTTGGCCATTGGAGGGTTCAGGGTTCAGGGTTCAGGATTCAGGCGAGGCGAGTGAGTGGTGAGTGGTGAGTGGTGAGTGGTGGACTCTGCAACTACTCACGACTTACTCACCTATTCAATGTCAACGTTGTCCAAAATCGCCGCAGCATACGCATCCACAGGTTTCAGGTCCGGACGGAATGGCTGGGAGGCTTCGGCCCCTTCGCTCATCGCGATCAGGTCGCCCAGGCCCGCGGAATTGTCGTCCCAGGCGACCATTTCGTCGGCTTGCGGCTCGCTCTCACCCCGGAGCTCTGCCAACGATAGCGGCACGACCAGCCGCAGCCGGGCCCCTTGGAAACTGGGGTGGCAGCGATTGAGCGTCACGGTGCCGACGACTTTGGCGATTCGCATGTTCAGCTCTTTCGGACCAATTCGATCTGGCGGTCGTTCAGCTCGTCTCGCACGGCTGGAGTCACCACGGCCCGGTGGGGCACCACCAGCCGGACGACTCCCGCGAGCTTGCCCTCGACCGATCGCATCGTAACGACCCGGTCGGTCACGGTCAGCTCGTTTCCGCCCGTGAAAGCAACCGGCTGCGGCGAACCGAGCAGGCCCAGCCGGCGGATCACTTCCAGCACGATTCGCTCCACGTCGTGTTCGGTATAGGTCATGCGTCGCTGATCCCAATGACCGACCACCGCACCGGGGTCGCCTCGGCTTTGAGAACCTCACGCATGAATTTGCTGTCACTCGTAATCATCACCGTCTCGCCCCGCCCGGCACCGACGGCATCCACCGCGACTTGCGGGTCGCCGTCGGGCGTACGGCCGTCGGCCAACAGCGGCTGCACGACGAGCAGCTTCTGGCCGCGCATCGTGGCGTGCTTGACAGTGGAGGTCGCGGTTCCGACAACAAGTCCGAGTTGCATAAATCAGTCCAATGTCCAAAGTCCAAGGTCCAAGGTCCAAGGTCATGC
>JAKEHX010000082.1 GCA_022614795.1 Planctomycetaceae bacterium
CTTATGCGCAGCGCGATGCCGAGCGCGCGCGCGCGGTCTGGATCCATGACGCCGATCTCGATGCGCTCGAATCGAGCGGAACAACGAGCGGAGCAACATCGGCAAGTCCCGCTCCGGCAGCGGGCGGCATTGCCGGATCGGGCTGGCAAGCGCTGATCTCGGCGACGACGATTGAAGATGAGGTGAAGGCCCTCAAGCTCTCGGTCGATCAGGGCGTCACCACGCCCAGCGATTTTGCCGGCAAGGGGCACAAAGCGACCCGCCGCGACTTCAGCATGCTGGCGATGCTTTTCGGCATTGCCGGCGAGTACGACGGCGACGTGCGGTGGAAGAAGGAAGCCCCCGCGGCCCGCGACGCCTTCGGTCGGACCGCAGCCAACGCCAAGGTCGGCACGGCCCAGGTCTTTCAGGAAGCCAAGCTCCGCAAGGAGGAACTTCAGGACCTGGTCGGCGGCGGCAATCCCTTCAGCGACAAGGAAGCGGAAACCAAGGCGACTTGGAAAGAGGTCTGCAACCGGGCCCCGCTCATGCAGCACCTGGAATCAATCTGGGAGCCGCGCCTCAAGCCGCTCCTGGCCGACGCAGCCAAGTTCAACGCCAGCGGGCCGAAGGTGCAGCACGACGCTGAGATCATCGCGGCCATGGGCGAGGTGCTGGCCAAGGAAGGGATGGCCGACGCCGACTCCGACGAGTACAAGGCCTTCTGCGCCAAACTGCGCGACGGCGCCAAGGCGATCATCGACGGCGTGAAGACCAAGAACTTCGATTCGGCCGCCCAGGGGAGCGCGACGATCATTAAGGCCTGCACCGAGTGCCACGAGAATTATCGGTCGTAGCCAGAAATCAGACGCAGAGACAGAGGGAATGATCGACGGAGTGAAGGAGACCCTCCGTCTCTCCGGCTACCAGCGGAAGATGCCTGTGCCCCAGGACAGGCCGGCGCCGAAGCCGGAGAGGAGCACGTGGTCGCCGTGGCGGAGTCGGCCGGCCTGCGACAGCTCGTCGAGCACCAGCGGAATGCTCGCGGCCGATGTGTTGCCGTAGCGGTCGAGGTTGACGATCACTTTTTCGGACGGAATCTCCAGGGCGCTCGCTGCGGCGTCAAGGATGCGGCGGTTGGCCTGGTGCAGGACGACATAGGCCAGATCCTGCGCGGCCAGGCCCGCGGCCGCGAGCGACTCGCGGATCGAATCGACCAGGAGGTTGACGGCCCATTTGAAGACCGCCCGCCCTTCCATGTGCATGAATTGCCGGCCCGCCGCCAGCGACTCGGCCGTCAGCGGCTCGCGCGATCCGCCGCCGCGAATGGACAGCATCTCGGTCCCGCTGCCATCGGCGCCAAGCGTGTATGCCAGGAAGCCCTGGTCGTCGCTCCCCGCCCCCAAGAGCACCGCCCCCGCGCCGTCGCCGAAAAGCGGAAACGTCTTCATATCGGCCGGGTTCACCGCCCGCGTCATGACTTCCGCACCGATCACCAGCACGCGGCGGGCACAGCCGGTCTTGATGAACTGCATGCCGGTCACGAGGGCGTAGGAGAAGCCCGCGCAGGCCGCCCCCACATCGAACGCTGCGCACTTGTGCCCCAATCGCCGCTGCACCTGGCAGGCGGTCGAGGGGATCGGGGTGTCGGGGGTCATAGTGGCCAGTACGATCAGATCGATCTCGCCCAGCAGCGAGGCGCCGTCCGTCCCTAGCGCCCCCGCGGCATTGGCCAAACACCGCGCGGCCGCCTCGTATCCCAGGTCGCTCGTCGCTATCTCGGGCGCGGCCCGCCGCCGCTCGTGAATGCCCGACCGCTGGACGATCCACTCGGCGTCGTATCCATACTGCGCCAGGTCGGCGTTGGTCACGACCTGCGGCGGCACGTACGAGCCGGTCGCCAGAATTTGCACGCCAGTCAGTCGCGGCAGCGAGCGGGCGGCATGCGGAGCGTCCTGCCGCATCCAATCGACAAGCTCGCGGCGCGAAGACAAATCAGCAAGCGACCTGGCGCCGGGAGCCATCGAAGCCGTCAGGGCGGCGGGATTTTCCATTAGTAACGGGGGGCTGGCAACGGGAAAGACAGATCGTCGCGAGCCCAAGCGCTTTTATAGCGGCGACTGCAAAGTCTGGATAGATGATCGTCCAGGGTCCCTGCCGCACTTGCGGCGCCCTTTCGTGAAGCGGCAAATCCATCAAAGGCTGTTGATTTGTCTTGCCGATCAGGATATAAATGCGGCAAGTGCGCCTGAAAATGACTTGCGCCCCTGCGTAACGGCCGGTCGTCCCACATCACCATCGACCAAGAGGAGCCTAGCCATGCTCATGATTCGCTTTGGTTCGAAGTCGGGTTATTGCGACGGGGTTTCGCGGCGCTCGTTTCTGAAGCTGGGGGCGATGACCATCGGCGGGCTCACGCTGGCCGACCTGTTGCGGGCCGAAGCGGCTGCGGGCGTGGGCAGCTCGAGCAAGGCGATCATCAACGTCCACCTAAGCGGCGGCCCGTCGCATCAGGACATGTGGGACCTCAAGCCCGCCGCTCCCACTGAGTTCCGCGGCGAATTCAATCCGATCGCCACGAATGTCGCGGGCATGGAAATCTGCGAGCATTTTCCCAAGCTCGCCACCATGGCCGAACGATTCGCGATCATCCGCTCGATCGTCGGCTCGGCCGGCGAACACTCGAACCATCAGACGCACACCGCTTATCACACGCGCGATCTGCGCAACGCCGGCGGCCGCCCCGCCCTGGGCAGCGTCGTCGCCAAGATGTTCGGCGAAGGCAAAAGCGGCGCCCCCGCGTTTATTTCCTATAACGGCGGCCAGCCCGGCTACCTCGGCCCGGTCTACAAGCCGTTCGAGCCGATGGGCGGGTCGCTCGCGCTCAACCGCGGCCTGACCGCCGAGCGGCTCGACAGCCGCACGAATTTGCTCAGCTCGCTCGACCGTATCCGCCGCGAGGTCGATACGACGGGGCAGATGGTGGCCCTCGATTCGTTCACGCAGCGGGCCGTCGATGTGGTCACCAGCGGCAAGGTCGCCGACGCCCTCGACCGGAGCAAGTCCGACCGCAGCAAGTCCGACAAGCGCGACGAAGAGCGCTACGGCCGCGATGCCTTGCCCTTCCTCACCGCCCGCCGCCTGGTCGAAGCGGGCGTCCGCGTTGTCACTTTCAGCTGGGGCGGCTGGGACACTCACGGCGGCAACTTCACCACGCTCAAGCGCCAGCTACCGAAGATGGACCAGGGGCTCTCGGCCCTCTTGACCGACCTGGCCGACCGCGGGCTGGAGAAGGACGTCACGGTCATCGTCTGGGGCGAATTCGGCCGCACGCCGCGCGTCAACAGCGGGGCGGGCCGCGACCACTGGCCGCAGGTGATGGCCGCCTTCCTCGCCGGCGGCGGCATGAAGCTCGGCCAGGTGATCGGCTCGACGACGAAGTACGCCGAGAACGCCAAGGACCGCCCGGTCCAAGTGCAGGAAGTCTTCGCCACGCTCTACCACAATCTGGGCGTCGATGTCCGCACGGCGCAGCTCTTCGACACCGCCGGCCGCCCACAATATCTCGTCGAAAAGCGCGACGTGATGAGCGAGCTGGTCTAAGCCGTAGGACAAGCGTCCCGCTTGTCCTGCTGGTCGGGTGCCACTGCTGGCTTGCCAACAGTGCCCCTCCGTTCCGACGCTCTGCGTGGGAACTCACGTTCTCGACGCTCCGCGTCGCGCTTCTGCTCAGCTACGTCTTGCGCTCTGCTATCCTGGTAGCCAGGGTCCCGCTGAGAAGCAGAAATGAGAAAGCGGTGGATGCCGACGAATGAAACGCTCGATGGTTCTGCTGGCTCGGGTCGTCGCCTGGGTTATCGTGCCGCTTGTGTTGTGGCCTCCCGCCCTCCGCGCCGAGGACTGGCCCCATTGGCGCGGGCCCAGCCGCAACGGCCTCGTGAGCGAAAGCTCCCGCTGGGAAGACGGCGGATGGGCCGACCTGCGCCAGGCGTGGCGGAAAAACGTCGGCGAAGGCTCGACATCCCCGCTGGTCGTGGGCGAGCGCGTCTATTGCCTCGGCTGGGCCGGCGGCAAAGACCGCGTGCTGTGCCTGAACCTCAATACGGGCCAGGAAGAGTGGCGGAGGGAATACGTCTCGCCGCGATTCGGGCGTCTGGCCGAGGGGGACCAGGGGCTCTATTCCGGCCCGACCTCGACGCCTGAATTCGACGCGGCCACCGGCCTGCTCTTCACGCTCAGCTGCGACGGCGATCTGCGGGCCTGGAACACGC
>JAKEHX010000699.1 GCA_022614795.1 Planctomycetaceae bacterium
ATCCTGGATGAGCTGGTTCACGACACGGCCCAGGAAGTGGGGATGTGCGTGTTGAACGAAATTGCGGATCCGGCCGGCCAGGAATCGCACCTATCCGCGATTGAAGCCGCGGCCAGTGAAATCAACAACGGCGGATTCGAGCGGCAGATCGAGTATCTGCTCCAGGCGGGGGTTGCCAAACTGGCGATCGAGGAAGCGATCAGGACCGGCCGCTCCGACCAACTCTAGTGAAAGCGAGGTGACGATGGGCGCCGATATGACGCTCGCTTGCGCGCCGGCCTGCGACCTCACGCCAAAGCGATCGAAGCGCATCAAGCAGGTCGTCCGGGCCATTGCGAATGACGACGAGGATTTTTGCGTGCTGATGGGACAGCTCAACTACGACCGTCCGGCGGATGCCAAACGCCGCATTCTCCAATGCGGCCTGGAAAGTCAGCAAGACGATCGCCAGATCACTACCCTCCACATTCCCGGCTGTCCCTATCCGGTGCGCGTAGCCGGCGGCCTCTCCTGGGGCGATCCGCCCAGCGAGGCGTACACGGTCTTGGAGCACGTCGCCCGCTGCCCGCAGCTCTGGGAGGTGCTGGAGGAGTTCGCTAGGGAGGATACCGTGGCCGCGAATGAAGGCTCTTCCCGCGACCAGGCAGTGGGCCTGAAACTCGCCGACTCCCTGACAATCCTCGAGATCCGCAAGGAGGCCGGGATCGCTCTGCTCGGCAACGGCAGCGGCGGCACCTACGAGCTGCACACCGACGAGTGTCACGCATTGACATTCCAACACCTCGTCAATACCTGCCAGCAAACGCTGGAGTCGCTCGAACGCAATCTGGCCCCCGACGTGCTGCCGGAGACCAGGGAGGCGCTCCGCGATGCGCTTGCCGCCGTGCGGTGACGGCGCCCTGAAGCAGGTCGCGCCAAGGGAATTCTGCGTATGACCCCTTCACTCTCACGCCAGCAGGATCCCCCATGCCCACGTTCTTTATGCGAACCTACGGCCAATCGGCCGGCTTCGGCGACCTGTGGACCAGCGAAATGGACACGGCGACGCTCGACGTCACACCCGAGCTGATCCGCTTGTGCCGCCGACGCTCCAAGCAAGTGCTGGAGCTGGCCGCCAAAGACCAGTCTCTTTGGGAACTCCACTTCTGGGATCCAGAACGCGTTGCCTGGTGGGAGTTCTATCCCGGCGAGCTGATCGAGAGCATCGGTCTGATCGGCGCCGAGGAGGCTGCCGACGAAGGCGAGCTCGTGGAGTTGACCGACGCCAGCCCGCTGAAGCTCGATAAAGCGTGCGCTGTTGAATGCGCCCAGATGCGGGTGCTGGTCTATCGCCGCGCGAGGCAGCGCTACTGTGAGTTCGGCTGGGGCGCCTACCGCAAGCACACCGACATTTGGGTGACGACGCCGTCGTTCACGATCGCCAATTTCGAGGAAGCTCTGGCGAAAATAGCGGCCTGAAAACATCTTTCGGAAAGGAGCAGTTGGTGAAAGCCTCGGAACAACTTAAACGTGAACTCATCGGCCAGATGCGAACCACGGTGGCGGGAAGGGAGCTGGACGTCAGCCAAGTGCAGATCGAGCTCGACTTCACGAGTGAGCTGCCCTCGGAATACGAAGGCTGTCGGTCCTTGTACCGGGCAAGCGTCGTGAAGCTCGTAGACGGTCAACTGGTCGTTGCGGCAGAGAGCGACAACGACGAAACCGTCTGCGATGAAGCCGCTCTGCTGACCTTGAGCGTCGAGTCGATTGAAGCGCTGGCCGACGCGGTGCAAGCGGCGGCAAGCAGCGCAAAGCCCTGAGAATCTCCGCTCCTGCGACCATCTCGGCCATTTCTGTCTGAATCCCCATTTCCCAGAAAGGAGAACCTGCGCGCGTGTCCCACATCGTTACGATCCAAACCCAAGTCCGCGATGCGGCGGCGGTGGCCGCGGCCTGCCAGCGACTGGGGCTGCCGCCCCCCGCTGAACGCACTGTTCGGCTCTTTAGCGGCTCGGCGACCGGCCTAGCTGTCGAGCTGCCCGGCTGGAATTATCCGGTCGTCTGCGACCTGGCTAGCGGAAGCCTGAAATTCGACAATTTCGAAGGCAGTTGGGGCAATCCGGCGGAGCTGCAAAAGTTCCTGCAAATGTATGCCTGTGAAAAGGCCAAAATCGAAGCGCGCCGCCAGGGCCACAGCGTCACGGAACAGTCGCTGTCCGACGGCTCGATCAAACTGACCATCCAGGTCGCGGGAGGTGCCTCATGACCGGCCGCACCATCGAAGTGATCGTTTCGCCGAAGGGCGAAACCAGAATCGATACCCGCGGCTTTGCCGGCAGCTCTTGCCAGGAGGCCAGCCGCTTTCTGGAACAGGCACTGGGAACGAGGGCGGCCGAGCAATTGACCGCCGAGTTCTACCAGCCGGCCGTCCAGGCTCAGCCGCTCCAGCAGCAAGGAGGCCAGCCATGAGCGCCGTACGACGACGCGTTCTGCGCCGGCCCGGCCAAGTTTCGACCGTAACCGATCTCCGCAAGGCCACGCGCTCTGCCCGACAGCGGGAACGTCTGGAAAAGGACCGAAAGGCGCTGAAGCGCTGGCTGACCCGGCTCAAGCGAGCTGCCAATACGGTCACCGATCTGCACCAGCGGATTGCCCGCCTGGAAGCAACGATTCGTGCGGCTGATTAGCCATCCTCGGTTCCCCCCGCTATCGCCCCCAGTACGTAGCGGCCATTCGGTCGCTGGCGCTTGGCGTTCCCGTGCCTTAACCCCCAAGGAGACTTGCTTCGTGAGATTGACGCAGCTTCTGTCCGAATACATCCAGGCCTGCTTCACGGGCGTCTGGATTGAAAGTCACGAGCATGACGACGCGCTGGCCGAAATCGCCCAGCTGGCCAGCGCCGAGCAGTGGCGCTTGGCCGTCTGGGATTTGGAACAGGGTCTGAGGATCGCGGGAACGACAGCCGCTGACAACTCCAGTAGCGACCCGCTGGCAGCCATCCGGGCGATCAATGCCTTGGCGCAACCGGGCAGCTCGGCGCTGCTCGTCCTGGTGAATTTTCACCGGTTCCTGCAGTCGGCCGAGATTGTCCAAGCCTTGGCCCGGCAGCTGGCCGCCGGCAAGCAGAACCGGACGTTCGTCCTGATCCTTTCGCCAGTCGTGCAGATTCCGACCGAACTCGAAAAGCTGTTCGTCGTCGTCGAGCATCCGCTCCCCGACCGTAGCCAGCTTGCCGAGATCGTCCGCGGCGTCGCCGGCGAGCAGTACAGTGCGCCTGCCGGCGTGGAACTGGACCGCCTGCTTGATGCGGCCGTGGGACTGACGCGTTTCGAGGCCGAAAACGCCTTCAGCCTTTCGCTGGTGCGCCATGACCAGTTCGAGGTAGCCACGCTCTGGGAGCTGAAATCCCAAATGCTAAAGAAAAGCGGCCTGGTGACGCTGCACCGCGGCGGCGAGAAGTTCGCTGGCCTTGGGGGACTGGAGTCCCTCAAGGCGTTCTGCAAACGGGCGATCCGGCCGCACTCGGCGGATTGCCGGGCCAAGCCAAGGGGCGTCTTGCTGCTCTCGCCGCCCGGCTGCGGCAAGTCGCAATTCGCGAAGAGCCTGGGGAATGAGGCGGGCAGGCCGACACTGGTCCTCGACATCGGCAGCCTGATGGGGAGCCTGGTTGGGCAGACCGAGTCAAACATCCGCCAGGCATTAAGAATCGCCGACGCGATGGCGCCCGCCGTGCTGTTCCTCGACGAGTGTGAGAAGGCACTCAGCGGCGTCGCTTCCAGCGGCCAGACCGATAGCGGTGTCTCGGCGCGGCTTTTCGGCACGTTCCTTTCCTGGCTCAACGACCACGAGTCGGATGTGTTCGTCGTGGCAACCTGCAACGACATCTCCAAGCTGCCGCCGGAATACTCAAGGGCTGAACGCTTCGATGGGATTTTCTTCGTCGATTTGCCGGACGCGGCGCAAAGGCGGGCGATTTGGGAAATCTACCTGGCCCACTATCAGCTCAACCGGTCGCAGAAACTGCCGCCGGATGACCTGTGGACCGGCGCCGAAATCAAAGCCTGCTGCCGGCTGGCGACGCTACTGGATGTCCCGCTGACCGCGGCGGCGCAGAACATTGTCCCGGTCGCCCGCACTTCAGCCGAATCGGTCGAGAAGCTGCGCCAGTGGGCCACCGGGCGCTGCCTGAGCGCCGACAAGGCCGGCATCTATCAGGGCGGCCAAGCGGCTACCGCTTCTCGTCGGCGCGTCAATCGCGGCCCCTCCGATCCGTCGCTCAACTAGCTAGCGGTGCGGTCTTCCCGTCTCGTTTCCATTTCAGGAGCCAGCCGATGGCCGATTACGTCAGCGCGCACATCACGATCGGCGGTCCGGTCCGCGAGCGGCTTGTTCCCAAGTTGTGCGATGCGATTTGCCGGCAAGGAGTCAGCCTGGAGTGGGGCGAGTTCGATTTCTGCCCCGAGTCCGGGGAAGACCTGCTCAAAGCCTGCCGCAAAGTCGCCGGCGCCAAGGTGCTGCGGCTCTACGGCGATGAAGTCGCCTATGGCAACTTTGACCTGCTGCAGGAATTCCTGCTGGATCGCAAGCTCCCCTTCGATCGCTGGCACGAGTCGAAGTACGAGATTCCGTGCGAGCTGATGGTCTATCGGCCGGGCAGCGATTTGCGGTTCTTCTTGACCGACCTGGAGGGCCGGGTTGTCGTCCGGGCCGAGCCGCTCCTGGGACTGGCGGAACAGCTGCAACTGGCGCAGCAGCTTCTGCCGACCGGTGGCAGTCCGCGCGCCATGAAGGTGTTGCGGCGCTGCCAGCGCTTGGCCATCCAGCACCTGCCACCGGCGATTCCTCCGCAGCCCGCTCTCACGATTGTCGCCGGCTAGGCCGTCGCATTTCTCGACTCTCGTGTCTTGGAGAACTGCCTATGCCCGATTTGTCCGACGGCGAGTCGGTGGAAGTTACCGGCTTGTCGGGAACGAAGTACATCTTGAAAAACATTGGCGGCGTCTATTCCTGCTCCTGCCCG
>JAKEHX010000083.1 GCA_022614795.1 Planctomycetaceae bacterium
AAACATCTGTACGGCCTGCTTTGCGCCCTTGATAGTGACTTTTGTCACTAGGACAGTCGAGGGCTTTACAGCCAGATTCGGCGTGATTACCGCAAGAAGGTTGCTGTGCCCCTCGCTCTGCCGAGCCAAGGCGTTGGCAAAGGCGTTGCCGACGGGGCCGTCTTTGCTGCCGATCAAGAGGTCGATGTGGGCAATTTCGTTTCCTTCGCCGACAAGGCCTTCGCCAATCATCATGGACATGAGAGGTTCTCCCGTTATTTCAGTCGGAATCGTCAAGTGAAGCTTGGGGGAGAGAGTACCAGACGCCTGAGCCAATGCCAACTACCCAAGGCCGGTGTTGGGCCAGCAGGTAGTAGGCACACTCCGGCACACGGAGTGTGCCTACTACTTGCCGCACAATCGGAACAGCGTGCATGAGCCGTCCGATCGTTCCTGTTGCCGCTAGGAACCGCGCGGACAGAGAAGCTCGCCCCAATTGCCTAACGGTCCGGCGCCGCAGACTCCGATAGCCACGTCTGCATCATGTCGCGCGCCAGCGGCATCCGACCGCAGCGGCTTCGCTTAAATGCCGCGTCCCCACCCGGCGATCCCACCCGGCGTTCCTACCCGAGCGCTCAATCGCATTGATGAGCAACGTTGTCACTGGCGAAGTCGTTCTCTGGCGGCATGGCCCGCTGCACATCTGGAGGCAATTGGTGAATCGCCCCTTCTACGCCGCCCTTGTGCTGTTGGCCTTCCTGGCACTGGCGATGCTCGCGATCAGGCTCTCAAGCCGCCCCTCGGCCCAGCGGCCCAGCGCGGGGAGCAGCAGCGAGCGCCAGCGGCGGCAGCCGGGCGTGACTACGTATGTCGTCGTGCTGCCCGAGGCCGGTGCCCTGGAACTGCTGGAGCTGGTGGCGGAAGAGCGTGAAGTGGCCGGTCCCGTCATATGTGGATTGGGACCTCAGCGGCCGGCTTACTCGCTGGGCAGCGCCCTCGATGGGGCGGCGGGCGAGGTTCATTCGGCCCCCTATGCCTGGCCGGTCGAGTCGCTGGCAAGCTCCACTCGATCATCAAGCCTCAGGGCGGCGATCGTCGAGCCGGCGATGTTCGTGCGCCTGGAAGACGCCCATTCGCTGACGACCGGCTATGACGCGGCATACGACCAGGCAATGGCGGCCGAAATGCCTCGGCACGCCAGGTCCGAGGCGCCAGCAAAGCAGTTTGAAGGGATTGACGCTGATCCAATGATGCTCATTTTCGATTCGCTCGCAAGGAGCAATATGCCTCAGGCTGGGCCGAAATCGTACTGGGGCAAGCTTCGTGCGCGGCGATGGGATTACGAGGCCCAGGCGATTTTGATTGGCGCTGGAAATCGTCTCTGGCAAGTGGTGGCATTCGCCGGAGCAGCGGACGAGTGGACCAGAGCGGCTGAGCAGGCGGGCCTGGTCGATACGGCAAAAGCGAACACCCGGTCCGGCCCGACCTGGGCAGAATACATGGCCTGGATCGGCTCGAAACAATGGAGTGTTGCCAGGCGCGACAGATCAAATACCGCTGGTGTGGCATTTTGGAGCGAGCCAGGCGACCGACTGCTGCAAATCGCTGTAGCGGGGTTGAACCGTGTAGCAGAACTGCTCCATGAGCTGATCGGCCAGTGGATGGACGAGGCGGAGGAGCGGCTTGCCGAGCGCGGCGGACCGGCGTCGCCTGCCTTGGCCCCGAAGTAGTTGCGGCATAAGCACTTACCGCGCGCCGCCCGCCTGCTCAAACGCCTGATTCCTTGCCCGGAACGCGGGTAACGGGGCACGTCCAGCAGTCGCAACCAACAACCGCCTGCGCAATCCCATGGCATAGCCTTTGCTCTCCCTAGTCGGCGGTCGGGTTTTGCGCTCCCGTCGGGGCAGCGGTATTCGCGGCGTGTACGGTCATTTTTTGGTAGCGGATGCCGCGGGGTGCAAATAGAATTAGGCTGGCAGCGTAATCCCTGCCTCCTAATCGACCCGAATCGTCGGCGTGCCAGGCACGCCGCTGGCGCGCTCACCTTTCGCACTTGTTGCGTGGAGTTTCTCTTATGTCCACTTGCAGGCAGTTGTGGCGGGCCGCTTCCTTGGCGACCCTGGCTTGTGCCGGACTGGCCGCGAATGCTCTGGCCGCCGAAGCCGTTGGCCGGCTGGCAACGTATGACAAAGCCCCAGGCGAATCGTATTTCGCCTTGAGCGTAATGCCCAAAGTGGCTCCGGCCGCGCAGCAGGCCAACGACGTCGTGGTCCTGTTCGACACATCGGCCAGCCAGGCCGGCGTGTTTCGCGATGACGGCCTGGCCGCACTGGGCTCGCTGCTGGCGGGCCTGGGCGCCAGCGACCGCGTGCAACTGATGGCCGTTGATGTGAAGGCTGTGCCACTGACCGACGGTTTTGTGGCCGCAGGCAGCCCTGAAATGCAAGCCGCCCTGGCCAAGCTCCGCCAGCGCGTGCCGCTGGGTGCGACCGATCTGGACATGGGGCTGCGTGCGGCGGCCGCGAAGCTGACCGGCTCGACTGCTGCGAAAACGATCGTCTATATGGGCGATGGCATGAGCAAGGCCAACCTGCCCAATGGCGAATCGTTCGGCGCACTGGTCGGCGACCTGACGAAAGACCGCGTGAGCGTGTCGAGCTTCGCGATTGGCAAGGAGCACAATGTGCAGGTTCTCGCCGCGCTGGCGAATCAAACGGGCGGTGTGGTCGCCACCGATGCCCAGCAGGCCCAAGCCGCAGTCGACGCCGGCAGAATCCTCGCCGGTTCGATTCACGGCAGCGTGATCTGGCCGACGGCGATGGAGTTGCCCGCCTCGATTGGCGAAGCCTTCCCAAAGAATGCGACTCCCCTGCGGACCGATCGCGATTCGATCATCATCGGCAAGCTCGCCGGCGCGGGTGCGGGCGACGTGAAGATCACGGGTGAAATGAACGGCCAGCCCGTCGAGCTGGTTGCCCGAGTCGCTCCCGAGAAGTCGAACGAAGACTTCGCGTTTCTACCGCGACTGGTGGAGGTGGCCCAGGCCGACGGCGGACTGTCGCTGCCCACGCTCGGCTCGGCCGGCCTGCGCCAGGCTGCCGCGGTCACCATGACCAGTGCCGAGCAGCTCGCCAAATTGGGTCACGACGCGCTGGCCGCCGGAAACGTCACCGGCGCCGCCCAAGCGGCCGATGCGGCTCTGGCTCGCGATCCTAGAAATCCAGAAGCGATCGCCGTCCGCGAAGCCGCCAGGAAAATGGCTGCCGGCGGAAAGGCCCCGGCCCCGAAGAATTTGGAGCCGGAGCTGAGGCTGACCGGCCTCAACCAGCCGGCCGCAGCGGCCGCTCCTCCCGCCGACGGCAGCTTGCTCGCTGAAGTGCTGGCCGAGCAGCCGGGCTTCCTCCGGGACGTCGAGACCCAGCGGCAAGTCGTGGCCGGCAAGATTCGCGCCGAGGTCGAGAGCGGCCTCAGCGCCGCCAACAGACTGGCCAGAACCAATCCCGAGCAGGCCGAGCAGGACCTGAAGGTGATGATGGAGAATGTCGAACGGTCGGTGGAGCTCGATCCCGAAGTTCGCCGCCAGCTCCGCGAACAAATTGAAAATGCGGTCCGCTACGCGCGGCAACAGGCCCTGGTCGTCAGCGAACGCCTGCGACAAGCGCAAGAGTCCGCCGCGGCGGCTGCCGAATTGCAGCGCATCAACGACGAGCTGGACATCAAGACGCAGCGGATCGCGCAGATCATGGCTCGCTTCAACGCCCTCATGGAGGAACGCCGCTACACCGTCGTGGTCGAGGAAGTCGTTCCCGAGATCGAGCGGCTCGCTCCCAATACGGTGCTGGCCTCCGCGGTGGGCACCGGTGGACGGTTCCAGCGGTCCTATCACGAACTGAAAGACGTGTGGGCTCGTCGCGAACAAGGCTGGCTCGCCGGACTCTACGCGGTCGAACTTTCATTCATTCCCTTCTACGACGATTCACCCATCGTTTATCCCGACGCGGAATGGTGGGAGAAGATCAGCATCGACCGCATTGCCAAGTACGGCTCGATGGACCTGCTCAAGCCGGACAGCCGCGAGCAGGACATCTTCAATGCCCTGAAGTCGACGACCGACATCGAGTTTGTCGAAACGCCCCTCAAGGACGCCATCGAGTTCCTGTCCGAGAAGCACGAGATCCCGATTGTGCTCGCCACCAAAAAGCTCGAAGAGGCTGGCGTCAATATCGATACGCCGATCACCAAGCGGCTCAACGGCATCACCCTGCGTTCGGCCCTGCGGCTGATGCTGGGCGAGCTGGAGCTGACTTACATGGTCAAGGACGAGGTGCTGCAAATCACCACGCCCGAAGACGCCGAATCGCCCGACAACATGGTCACGAAGGTCTATAACGTGGGCGACCTCGTGGTCCCGATCCAGAACAACAGCATGTTCGGCATCGGCGGCCTCGGCGGCGGCATGGGCGGAATGATGGGTGGCATGGGCGGCGGAATGATGGGCGGCATGGGCGGCATGGGCGGAATGATGGGTGGCATGGGCGGCATGGGCGGCATGGGTGGCATGGGCGGCATGGGCGGCGGGTTCTTCGACGTCGAAGACGACCTCTCGCTCGGCGGAAAAGCACCTGCCAAGGCGGCAGAACCGAAAGTCCGTCGTCCGGCTGCCGACGCTGCCACGCCATCGAAGCCGGCTACCGCGAAGAAGGCCGAGCGGATCGTCCTCTCGTCGTCGGCCTCGCCCGCCGAAGCTTGGGATGCTTATTTCAGCGAGCAGAAGTCACGGTTGACCGGCCTGGCCGATCCGACCGCTGCGGCTAGCGACCTGATGGCTTCGGTCCGCGAGACCGTTCGCCAGCTCATGGACCAAAAGAAGTACGGAGAAATCACGGTCCTCATCCAGGCGGCCCTTCGCCACGGGCAAATTGAACCTTGGATGTACGAAGCCATGGCTCTGGCCATGCAGGCCGACCTTGCCTCTCCAGAGGATTTGGAACGGGCGCTCATGTCGGCCGTCGATTTCGCACGAACGCCCGAAGAGGTGATGGTCATTGCGCAATACATGGCCGCCGCCGGACTTTACGACCGCTCGATCAGCTTGTGCAAACAACTGGCACTGGCCGATCCTTCGCGCCCCGAACCCTTCGTGCAAGCGTTGGCCCTGGCCAAGCGGACGAACAACATCGAGGCGAAAAAATGGGCCACGGCGGGAATCTTGGCCCAAACTTTAACCGGCGACGACGCCAAGATTGCCGAAGACGCCTATCGCATTGCGAAGACGACCTATGAGACGCTGCTCAGCCAAGGCAAGAAAGACGAAGCCGCGGCATTCGAAGCTGCGATTGGTAAGGCCAAGCGGCGCGATTGCGTGGTGCTGGTAACGGTCACCGGCGATTGCGACATCGATATCGCCGTCGAAGAGCCCGCGGGCACGGTCTGCTCGATGCACCAGCCCCGCACCACCAGCGGCGGCGTTCACATGGGCGATCGGGCCTCCATCGCCAAGGATCAATCGACCAAGGGATTCACCGAAGCCTACGTCTGCAATGAGGCCTTCAGCGGAAACTATCGGCTGCTGATCAAGAATGTCTGGGGCAAGCCGACCAGCCGCAAGGTGACGGTTGACGTTTATACCAATTACGGCACCGACCAGCAGCGAGTCGTGCGCGATCAGATTCCGCTCGATGACAAAAATGCTGCGGTGGTGTTCGAGATCAAGGACGGCCGCCGCAAGGACCCGCTGCCCGAAGCGCGGATCGTGCAGGTCGCCAAGGTGCAGAATGCGGTGAACCGGCAGGTGGTCGCCCGACAACTGGCGGGAATGAGCGACAGCGACGCGGCCCGCAATTTCGCCCGGGCTCTGGCCCTGGCCGGCCAGAACGGCCAGTTCCCGTTCTTCCGCCGCGGCGCCGTCGGTTATCGCCCGGATATTACCGTGCTCCCCGAAGGCGCGGGTTTCCAGGCCACGGCCGTCATTTCGGCCGATCGCCGTTACGTCCGTGTCTCGCCCGTTCCATTCTTCTCGCAGGTGAACGAAGTTTCGACCTTTAACTTCGTGACCGGCCAGGGAAGCACGCAGCAACAGGGCCAAGGCGGCGGCGGCGGCTTGGGCTTCGGAGGCGCCGGCGGCTTTGGCGGCGGCGGGTTCTTCTAGTCCAGTTTCGTAGGACAACCGTCCCGGTTGTCCAGAACCGCAAGCGACGATCGGGCGGGACAAGCCAGACGCTTGTCCTACGGCTCGGCTAGCGGCGAGTGCCTCACCAGTCCCGGCTGGGCGTCCAGATCCAATCGCTCGGTCTTCCCCGCGCGCAACGTTTCGAAGGCGATCGCCCCCATCACGGCGTTGTCGGTGCAAAGCTCAGGTAGGGCGACGATCAATTCCGCTCCCACACGAGCGGCCGTTTCGGCAAGCTGCTCGCGCAGCCGCCGGTTCGCGGCCACTCCGCCGCCGACGCACAGCCGAGCCAGTCCTGTCCGCGCCAGGGCCAGCATCGACTTCTCGACCAGCGAATCGACGACCGCGGCCTGAAAGCTGGCGGCCAGATCGGCCACCTGTTCGTGCGAGAGTCCCGCCGCCCGAAAATCCGGCCGGCCAGGTCCGGCAATCGTATAACGCACCGCCGTCTTCAGGCCGCTGAAGCTGAAATCGAGCCGCTCCCGGTCGTGCGTCAATCCCCGCGGAAACGCATAGGCCCGCTCGTTGCCGTGCTCGGCTGCCTTGCTGATCGCCGGCCCGCCGGGATAGGCGAGCCCGAGCATGCTCGCGACCTTGTCGAACGCCTCGCCGGCCGCATCGTCGATCGTCCCGCCCAGATATTCGAATTCCGTTGCCGCCTGGCAGCGGTACAGGCTCGTGTGCCCTCCGCTCACGATCAGCCCGACACAAGGAAACACATCGCGCCCGGCGGCCATCCGGCAGGCATAGATGTGGGCGTGCAGGTGGTTGATCGCCACCAGCGGCTTGTCGGCCGCCAGGCAGAGCGTCTTGGCGGCGACCAGTCCCACGAGAAGCGATCCGGCCAGGCCCGGCGTCGTGGCGACGGCAATCGCGTCCAGGTCAGCCAATCGGACGCCGGCCCGCACCAGCGCCTCGTCGATCACCGGCAGAATCCGCTCCACGTGCGCCCGGGCCGCGATTTCCGGCACGACGCCTGCAAATCGCCGGTGCAACTGGTCCTGCGATGCGACGACCGACGACAGCACGTGCAAATCTTCCGCGACGACCGCCGCTGCCGTCTCGTCGCACGTGGTTTCGATCGTGAGAATCCGCCGGCTCAAGGGTGCCATGTTCCGCCCAAGATTTCATCTTAGGCGGGCGCTAGAAGTCGTACCACATACCGGCCCCGATCTGCTGCTCGAACCGGTCAAAGAAAGTCATCTGGTTGCTCAGGCCGTTGTGGTAGTGGAAGCCTACGCGGAACAAGTGGCTGGTCCGGTCGCCGCGCCAGGCCCAACCCGCCTGGACGACGAAATTGCCCGAGTAGTTCACTTCCTCGCGCAAGTGAGTGTGGATGGCGGCAAACGGCGCGCCGTGCAGCCCGGTCGGCCGGGCGGGGGCGTACTCGGCGCCGAACCGGAATTCCCATTCCTCGCTGACGTCGGTGTAGAACGCCCAGCCTGTCTCGGCATACACCCGCAGGTTGTCGGTCCAATAATACGCATAGCCCAACAACAGCACGTCGCGGACGTAATTCACGCGCTCAAAGCCGGGATGCTTGACGAGGAATTCGTCCCCGGTGTGCGACGACAGGTGGTAGTAGCCCAGCTTCAGGCGATGCGGGCCGTAGCCGTACGTCAGCGGCACGCCGAAGCGAAAATCCGCCGACTCCAGGTCCCGCTCTTCGTCGGGATCGAGGCGGACCTGGCCCGATCCCTCGACGTCGAGCTGCCAGCCTTGCGGCCACGGCGACAGGGCGGTGCCAAAGCGGAGAATCCCGGCCCGGCCGCCGAGCGTCGCGTCCCACAGCGTTCCTTGATCACTCTCGTCGAACACCTGGGTTCCCAGCCGCGAATCTTTGGTGTCGGCCAGGTAGCTCTGGTAGATGATCCCCGCGGGCAAGACCTGCCAGCACCAATCCTCGCAGGGCGCCCGCGGGCCGGCATTGGCAGCCACAAAAGCGTCGAGATCGAAGTAGTCGCTCGAAGGGCCCGCTGGAAATGTGGCGGACGGATCGGTCCAAGGCTCCGCCCAAGGTTCGACTGTGGGGCCAGCCCGTGTTTCAGGCAATGGCTCAATCGCCGGTTCGATCGTCGACAGGGGCGGCAGGCGCTCGATCTGGGCGTGCGTCGCCAGGGGCGCAGCCAGAGGCGCAGCCAGCAGCACGCAAAGTGCCGCCAGTCGCCATCCCGCCCCGGTCGGCAACTTCGATAGCACCCAACTCACTAGCACGTCCCTCTCAGCCCCGATATTCCGCAAGCGCGGCACTACTGGAAGTTCGACCGCTGGCATGGGGCATCTTCGCCATCCCGCTGGTCGCTGGTAGAACCGGAGCAATGCGCATACCGCCCGCGAGCCGCGAAGTTTAGCCAGTTCGCCCAGACGGCAGTAGAGTGAATGCGACAGGCCGAAAACTATTGGCAGGCAGCGGCTTACGGCAACCAGCGGCGGGCCGGCGCCCCGCGAGCACGCGGCGCTCATGTGGCTGCTGCCGATCAATTCACCGTCCGAGAATGAGACCGACAAGCGATTGGGAGACTGCTCATGGTGCTCTTAGAGTTCAGCATCACGCCGCTGGAGAAAGGTGCTAGCGTCAGCCGCTACGTGGCCCGCAGCCTGGAGATCATCGACGCCAGCGGCCTCGATTACCGCCTGCATGCCATGGGCACCGTCGTCGAGGGGGAGCTTGACGATTGCCTCGCCCTCTTGAAGAAGTGCATCGAGGCCATGGCCGCCGATTGCGAGCGGATCAGCTGCACCGCCAAGTTCGACTATCGCCGCGGTTACTCGGGCCGGCTCGATTCGAAGGTGACGAGCGTCGAAGAAAAGCTGGGGAGAAAGCTGAAGACGATCGGCGGCATGCGCAACACTTCCAAAGGCAAGCGGGCCAGGCGCGCCCGCTGAGGGACCGGCATCGAGATGTCCAACTCGCATTCGCACATCGCCATTCTCGGCGGCGGCATCGTCGGCCTGGCAACAGCCGTCAATCTCATCGAGCGCTATCCGCGGCTGCGCGTGCTGGTCCTGGAAAAGGAGCCGGAAGTCGGCCAGCACCAGACCGGCCACAACTCCGGCGTGCTCCATTCCGGCATCTACTACAAGCCGGGATCGCTGCGGGCCGTCAACTGCCGCACCGGCAAGCGGGCGATGGAAGAATTCTGTGCCAGGCACGGCATCGCCCACGAGATTTGCGGCAAGGTGATTGTCGCGGCCAGCGACAGCGAATTGCCCGCCCTCGCGCGGATCTTCGAGCGCGGCCAGCAAAACGGCGTGCGCTGCGTTCTTGTCGGCCCCGAGCGGCTTAAGGAGCTTGAGCCGCACGCGGCTGGCGTGAAGGCGATCCACGTCCCCGAAGCGGGCATCGTCAACTTCCGGCAGGTCAGCCTGAAAATGGCCGATCTCGTGCGGGCCGCCGGCGGCGAGGTCCGCACCAGCGCCCGCGTAATCGGTATCAAGGCCCAGGCCCAGCAAGTCGCCATTCAAACGACCGCCGGCGATTTCACCGCCGACCACGCCGTCAGTTGCTGCGGCCTATATAGCGACCGCGTCGCCCGCCTGGCCGGTCAAAAGCTCGACACGCAAATCGTCCCCTTCCGCGGCGAATACTACGAACTGAAGCCCGATGCACAGTACCTCTGCCGGAACCTGATCTACCCCGTGCCGGACCCCAGCTTTCCGTTTCTGGGCGTTCATTTCACGCGGATGATCGAAGGCGGCGTGGAATGCGGACCCAACGCCGTGCTCGCGTTTGCCCGCGAGGGGTATCGCAAGACGGACATCAATCTCCGCGACCTGTGCGAGACGCTCGCCTTCTCCGGCTTTCGCAAGATGGCCTGGAAGTATTGGCGCGTCGGGGCCGGCGAAATGTGGCGCTCCTGGAGCAAGGCGGCGTTCGTCCGGGCCCTTCAGCACTTGATTCCCGAAGTCCGCAAGGAACACCTCGTCCCGGCCCGCGCAGGCGTGCGGGCCATGTCGATCGGGTGCGACGGCGCGATGGTCGATGACTTTGTGATCCAGCCCGACGGCCGGGTGATCCACGTCCTCAACGCCCCTTCGCCCGCCGCGACCTCGGCCCTCAACATCGGGCGCCTCGTGGTCGACCGGCTGGCCGAGCCGTTGGACGGCAAATAGCCAAAGGTCGGTATTCTGGGCCTGATCAATCAGGGTTGCGGCGGCTGTGCAGTGCCGATCAGGGCCATGACCAGGGCCTGTTCCAGCTCGCCCACCTTGAAGCCGAACGGACCGCGGCCGCTCTTGTAGGCCACCTTGCCCGCAGCGTCGATCAGGTAGAGGCGGGCCGGCATGCCGCTGTAGGCATGGCCGACCTCGTCACCCACGTCATCGACCGCCACGGGCAGGGTGGCCCGGAGTCGCTGGCAGAACTGGTCGCATACGGCGACCCGCTCGGCGAGCGTCTTGGGCTGCGCGAAGGCGACGCCGGCCCGCTCGTTGGCCTTCATCGCCCAGCCGTCGGTCGGATGGGCCTCGCGGACATAGACCATCAGGAAAGCCGCCTGGCCGCGGTAGCGCTCGAAGAGGGCATCCACTTCGGGATAGAACGCCCGGAAGGGCCCGCAGGTGAAGTTGCCGAAGACGAGCACCACCGGCTGCTTGCCAATCATCTTTGAAAGCTGGTGCGTTTGGCTGCCATTGGGCGAATTGAGCGTGAAGTCCGGGGCGGCATCACCCAGGCGAGGACCCTCGTGGATCGAACCGATCTCGCCGGCGATGAGGCCCCGCACAAGGACTTCCCGCGACGGAAGATCGCCCGAACCGCCTCCGCTGCCGAGCAGCGCGTCGCGCAAATCGCTGATGAGCAGATGATCCTTCCCCTGGCTGAGGCGATCGAAGAAGGCGGTCAGTTCATCGCGCGTCAGCCGGCCGTCCCCGCGGGCGTTCATGCGGCGGAAGAGCCGGCCCACGACATAAGACTCCCGCACCCAAGAATTGCGATCGGACCAGTCGAGGTCGTCGGGCGTGATCGATCCGTCGCCGTCCCGGTCCAGGCGTTTCGCGAGCCCTTCCTTGCCCCCAAACTTCGCCAGCGGCAATTCCTCGGCGGATTCGGCCAATTCGTATTCCTGAAGGACCCACTTCCAATCGAATCGCGACTGCGCCGGCCCGAACCAGCCTTCACCGGGGCCCATTTTGGAACCGCGAAGGATATCAACGAGCATCCGCACGGCTTCGGGGCGAGGCTCGTCAGGGAACTTCTTCTCCAGCTCGTCCGCCGTGCGTGCCGCGGCCGCATCGTCGGCATACTGCTCCGGCGCGAGCGAGAGCTGTTTGACGAGGTCGCCATCGGCCGCGATGGCCACCACGGGCAGGAAACAGCACAACGCCGCCAGCCAACCCAAGGATGGAGTGGACATGATTGCTCACTTTCCCGAGTAAACGGGTCATTACGGCTCGATGGCCAGGCCCGCTGCCTCTGTAATACGGTCGAACGACGCCCGGTTCGTCGTGTAGCTGATCATCTGGACGACGTCGCGCGGGCCGGCCAGCTTCACCGCGGCGGCCACCTCGTCATCGGTCAGCACAACTGGGGACGCGGCCAGGTTGCGTGCCACCGTAAACAACGCCCGGTCCTTGGCTGAAAACTCGTCCCACGGGCCGTCCAGGGCAAAAATCTGGTCATCGGTCTGACCCAGCGCCTTAAGCCGCGCTTGCGCCTGACACAGAGCGTACCACGCCCGGTCCTGGCGGGCGATGATCCAGCTCACCTGGGCCTTGAGGAGCGGGCTGAGGTCCCCCTTCTCGTCGGCGAAGAGCGTGCTCGACACCAGCCGCCTGCCGCTTTGCGGGAAGTTGGCCACGAGGCGCATCCACTGCGGCAGCGGGCCGTTTGGGACGTCGTCACCAAGCACTTCGCGGGCCCTGGCCTGGTCAACGAGCGGCAGTCGCGGCGTGCGCTGGCGGGCTTGGTCGAGAGCGCGCTGGACATCGGGACGCGGCTCGAGTTGGGGCCGGGCGAAAACGGTCTGGCGGGTCGCCTTGCCGGCCGCGTCGTGAAATACCGGCGCAACGAGCGTGAGGGCGGTCTGGTATTGCTGTGAAGTCGGCGTCAGGTAGCTGTGCGTCTTGGGAGGAGTGTCGGCGGCAACCGTTTCGCTGCGGCGGCCAAATCCGCCGCCCCCTTCCGACTGCGGCACACCCACCCCTTCCTTCCAGCGGTTGATCGAGTTGTTGCCTGCCATCGAGAGGATCATTTCCAGGATTTGCAGGTCGGTGTAGTGCTGCTTGAGGCCGGCGATGTCGGCGCCCTCGAGCTTGTTGGGCTCCAGTGTGAACTTGCGGGCAAAGGCAAACGCGGCTTGCTCGGCGGCGTTGAACTTTGCCCAATCGCTGTCGAGCGCGGCGATTTCGTCCTCTTTCATCCCGGCACTCAGCAGCTTCGACTCCTGGTGCCCCAGGCAATACTGGCAGTTGTTGGTCCGCGAGACGATCCAGAAGAGCGAGACCTTGAAGCGGTAGTCGAGGGTCATACCGGGCTCGTTTTCGCGGCCGCCGCTGCGGCTGCCTGATGTGGTCGTCTCGCTCCGCGAGACGACATTGTCCGCTCGCGGGGCGAGCTGACCACGACTCCCGCCGCCGCCATTGAAGCTGAATCGATCGTTGCCGCCGGGCAGATAATGCGTCCTCAGGCGGCTCTCGTAACTGCGGCTGCGATCGCCGAGTTGTTCCTTTTCGGCGTCGGTCAATTCCGGCAGCGGGATGCGCGGCGTCCGCTGCTTCATGTCTTCCAGGTACTGCTTCATTTCCGGCCGCGTCAGGGGGATTTGGCGGGGCGCTGAAGTGGGTTCGGCCGCCCGGGCCATGCCTGCCGCGCCAACGGCAGTCAATGCCAGAGCCAGAATGTATCGCATGATCGATGACTCCTTGCGGAATAATTCATGGCAGGCTGGAAGCCTGCCCCATTTAATCTTGACGAGAGATGTGAATGATGGGATTGGTCGAGACGATGTAGGTTGCGTCGAGCCATTGCTCCCGGCCGCTGACTTGCACGACCTTCAGCCGCACGGGCCAATGCACCGACGTACCGAGCGCCTGTTCGCCTGCGAGGATCTGAAACTCGACGAGCCGCCGACCGTCGCGCCAGTCATAGTCGGACACGGTGATCGCCGGCTCCGCCTGAGCCAGCTCGTCGGGCGTGATCCTCAGCCGCCAGCAATCGAGCGCCTTTTCCAGGGCCGAACGGGCAGTAGCGGGATCAGCCGCGGCGGGAGGCGTGTAGTTCCTCCCCCCGCAACCGGCCAGCGCGGCGCATCCCCAGCAGCACGCTGCCAGGATGAGGCTGCGACGGGCGACTGCTCTGTCGTCAAAAGGCAAACGATCAATACTCACTCGTTGGCCTCCCGTCATTGCGCTGGCCGATGTCGCGCCAGGTTTGCAGATTGATGGTTTGGCTGGCGAACCGGACCGAACCGTCGCACAGGGCGACCATCACGCCGCCCGGGTGCTGGCTGGCGGCTGAGGTGGCGATGCGGCCCGGCGGGTACATGCACGAGCGGCCGTTGGGCGGCATCACGTGGAAGTAGATCGTGGTCGAGTGATATCCCTGAATCCACGGCGCGCCGACGTCGCTGCGCCCCTGAAACGTCAGATTGGTCGGATCGATGGCGTTGCATTGCACCAGGGCCTCGTCGGCATTGGCGGGGTGCGTACCGGGCTGGAAGGTATCGGCCGGCGTGGAGACTCCCTGATTAAAGTCCCCTTTCTGGTGCTCGCTAAAGGCCGCCGTATTCGACGTGCCGTCGGTGATCGCGGCCATATTCAGGTAGCTGTTCTCGTAAAAGATGCCGTTGGGAGCCGGCATGCCGAAGTTGGGGTTGGACGGGTTGGTGGGCGGGAGGCCCCAGAGCAGCCCGCTCCCTTGATTGGCCCGGTAGCTAGTGCCAGCATAGCCCTGCGGCACGCTCGATTGCGGGTCGGACGGGCAATTGAAGAAGGCGATCTTCGTGCCGCGGGCGGCCGCGTTGTTGGCATGGTTCCAACTGACGGTGTAATCGACCAGGTTGTGCACGTTCGACTGTTCGAATAGCGGCAGCAAGGCCGCATGTGGGGAAATATCGCGGCGATTCCGCCCAGCCGGGAAGCACAGAAAGGTGTCGTGGTAGTTGTGGGCCGCGACGATGAACTGCTTGAGCTGGTTGGAGCATTGCGTGCGGCGGGCCGCCTCGCGGGCGGCTTGCACGGCGGGCAATAGCAGCGCGACGAGCACGCCGATGATCGCAATGACCACCAGCAGCTCGACGAGCGTGAATCCGGACCGTTTCTCGGACATAAGACAGACTCCAAATTGGAGAACTAGGACTTGTCAGACTCGGCCTGGGCCTCGTCCGGCTGGGAAATGAGCAATAGTTGATCGGCCTTGGGCGCTGCAATTTCTTGCTTGGCGCCGTCGGGCCAATGAATTTCGAGCTTGTCGATCGCGGACGACTGGCCTAATCCAAACGTGACCGTCAGCTCGGACTGCGACAGGTAGCCGTGCGTCGGCGAAACGACGCGCTCCTGAATTACGCCGCCGGAATGCAGCCGCAGGATGGTGCCCTGAGCTTCGGGATTGGCGCCGCGCCCCTTGAGTTTGACGCGGATCCAGTGGCGGCCGAGTTGCTGGTCGTTGCGGAAGAGCCGGGCGGTGCCGCCGCACTGCGTAAGCACTACGTCGAGGTCGCCGTCGCCGTCGAAGTCGGCATAGGCGGCCCCGCGGCCGACGATCGGCTGCGAGAATTGCTGGCCGACCTTGTCCGCCGGGACGCGCACGAATTCGGTCGCCTCGCCGGCCCCCGCGTTCCAAAAGAGCTGCGGCGGCTGTTTGTAATGCTGACTGGGGACGACTTTGTTGATTTCTTCTTCGAGATGCCCGTTGGCTGCCAGCACATCGAGCCGGCCGTCCAGGTCGTAATCGAAAAAGAAAACGCCGAACTTCAGCTCCAGGCGGCTTTGCGGGCCCAGGCCGTTAGAGACCGATTCGTCCTCAAACACGAGCCGCCGCGGATCGCCCTGCGAGACGAAGAAGCTCGTCGGCTCGTTGGCAAAGTTGCCGATGACGACGGCGACGGCGGGGCTGTTGCGCGGGCGGCCGATGTCGATGCCCATCGCACCGCGGGCCGAGCCGTCGCTGCCGAAAGCGATGCCCGCCTGACTGCCGATTTCGGCGAACTTGCCGTCCTTTTGATTGTGGAACACGAAGTTCTGGACCGTGTCGTTGGCCACGACCAGGTCCTGCCAGCCGTCGCCGTCCAGATCGAACGGCACGACGCCCAGCGACTTGCCGGCGGGAATTTTCTTTTCCGGTTGCTGGCTGTTAAAGACCTGAATGCCGGCGGCCTGGGAGACGTCGGAGAACTTGCCTTCGCCGTCGTTGCGGTACAGGTAGCACAGGGTGCCCTCGAAGCTCAGCGGCGGACCGTAAGCCCGCTCGTTGCCCGTGAGTGTAAAGCCCTGCGATACATCCAGCTCGCGCGACCACTTCACGTAGTTGCACACGAACAGGTCCAGCCGGCCGTCGCGGTTGTAGTCGAACCACGTGCAGCCGGTGCTCCAGGCGTCGTCGGCGCCGGCCACGCCGGCCGCCTCGGTGACATCGACGAATTTGCCTTGCTCGTTCTTGAGCAGGCGGTTGGGGCCGACGGCCGTCAGAAACAGGTCGCTCCAGCCGTCGCCGTCGTAATCGCCGACGGCCGCACCCATGCCATAGAGCGAAATCGCGAGGCCCACGTCCTTGGTCACGTCGCTGAATTTGCCTTTTCCGTCGTTGGCATAGAGGGCCAGCGTCGGCTTTGCGTCGCCCGCGGCAAGCTTCCAGGGCCAGATCGTGGAATTCACAAACAGCAGGTCCGCGTCGCCGTCGTTGTCGTAATCGAGCACGGCGACGCCGCCGCCCATCGTTTCCGGGAGCAGCTTTTCGCCATAGGCGCCGCTGGTGTGCGAGTAGGCGATTCCCGACTCCGCCGTGACATCGGTCAGCGGCACATTGGGGATCGCGGCCACCGAGGCTTCGCGCTTGCCGGCGATGGCGATCTGTGCTGGCGCGGGGGGCGCCGGCGGCGCAGCCGAGACCATATAAACGCCGGTAGCGATGGCGAGAATGGTGCCGATCGCCAGGAAAACAGCCAGCGAAACGACCAGGGCGCGGCCAATGACGGCGTCGTCCTGTTCTGGAGAATCTTCGTGCTCAGAAATGCTTGTATTCATCGAACCAGTGCGGAAAGAGGGGAAAGGCGACGGGCACCGGGCCTGCCGCGGTTTGATCTAGAGGCAGTTTCAAGACCCGTAGCTGAAGTCGCCAGACTTCAGGAAGCCGCCAGAACTCTGGCGAGTTCTGCTACGGATTTGCGCGCAAGCGCACCTGGCAAGCGGACAGCGCCGCCAGCGGCGGCGCAAGGGGACAAGATTCGGTGCAACGGCCATTTACAAGCGCACAGAGCTGCGCATGCGCGCGGCGTCACCGACCCACTAGATTCAAGCGCTGGGCGGGCGATTCGTCCCGAGCGGATAGCCGCGCGATGGGCGGCCAGAGAATTCACCGGCCAGCCACGACGAGCCGAAATTGAAATCGACGTTGCGGTCGGCCAGCGACATCAGCTCCTGTGGCAAAATAGAGCTCACAGGTGCGGAGGGAGGCAGCGGCGTCTGGTCCTGCGGGGCTCGGCGGCACTGCGGGCCCTCGCACGGGCAGGGAGCCGACGTGCGCATATTGTGTGAATTGGCCGCGACCTTCTCCGCGGCTGCTTTACCGGGGACGAAGCCCGGTCCCAGCCGCTTCACATAATGGCCGCACGAATCTGCGGACGCAATATTCGCCAGCGACAACACCAGGCCCGCGACTAGGGTCAGCGAGCCGGCCCGAAAAGGATTGAACGAGAACATGGGCTTCCGTTCAGGCTAAGCTGCCGCCTATTTGCTGTCAAGGAATTCTCGCCAGTTATGGGAGATTCACGCTGGAAAAGCGTCCCTCTAAGGCTTCTGAGCCGCGGTATAGCGATACATATTGGCCGCACTGGAGTCGCACAGTCCGGCGATGTTGTAGGGCTCGATGCCCGCGGCAACGAAGCGTTCGAAATCGGCGAGGTGGGCGGGGTCAACAATTGGCTGCAAGGACAATTCCCTGACCCGCTGCCAGGCTATGTTTACCAGTCGCCGAAATCGGGGATCGTCGGCCAAAAGAAATGCCGAGTTGATGTCGAACGGATCGGCTGCTCCCGCGAGGGACATCGCCCGGCGATGTTCGCTGACGGTCGTCGTGGCGAAATAGAGCATCGCAAACGCCGTAAAGAGCCGAAAATTCCGCCGGCCGAGATAGCAACCGCTGACGAGCTTGTCGATCAGCTCGATTTCGCGATCGAGCGTTTCGGCATACCGGGCGAGCGCCGCCGCCAAGGTCGGTTTCAGCCAGTGGTCCCGCAGAATGGCCACCAGCCGTTCGATGCCGCGCAAAGATTGGGCGATGCCGGTGCTGTGCAGCGGATCGATGAATCCGAAAGTGTGCGGCAAGAGGGCCCAGTTTTCACCTGCCCCCCGGGCCATGCGCCGCTGGAGACGC
>JAKEHX010000700.1 GCA_022614795.1 Planctomycetaceae bacterium
CACAAAAGTTTTCACAACCACCCTGTTGGTATCCTGGTCACTTTCCGCAAACGCATTGCGGAAAGGCACTTAGCAAAATCCCTGCGTGCAAATAGCGGAGAGGACAGGATTCGAACCTGCGGAAGACGGTTAAGTCTTCACCGGTTTAGCAAACCGGCGCTTTCGACCACTCAGCCACCTCTCCAGGCGTGCGTCCGGCCGCGGGCAAGCTGGCCCAAGGCGGGTCGCGTCTAGGTCACACGAAATTCTGTCCCAACGGGCCGCTCGGTTCAAGGGCGGCTACCCTGGCCGCTTGGCAGGGTCGATTCGAGCCGGCAAATGAGCCGGTTTGGCGTATATTTACTCCACCTACCACTGACCACGCGGAGCCGCTAATGACTGAGATGCACACCTTGAGGGCTTGGTTCGCGCCGGTTTGTTTGATTGTGCTGGTTGTGCCGCCCACTTCATTGACGGCGGCTGAGCGGGCCGAGGTCATGGCGGCCCTCAACTCGATCACCAGGGACGAGGTTCAGCAGCTCGTCGATACGCTGGCGGACGACAGCTTCGAGGGGCGCGAAGCGGGCAGCCGCGGCGGCCGGGCGGCCGGCAACCTGCTCATGAAAGAGTTCGAAAAGCTGGAACTTAAGCCGGCAGGCGAAGGGCAGACCTATTTTCAGGGATTTCGCGGCTCGTCGCGAAACATCCTGGGCCTGCTTCAGGGGAGTGATCCAGCCCTGGCGCAGGAGATTGTCGTCCTTTGCGCACACTACGACCACGTCGGCTACGGACGGGCGACCAACAGCTTCGGGCCGATCGGCTACATCCATAACGGCGCCGACGACAACGCCAGCGGCGTGAGCGCCGTGCTGGAAATCGCCGAGGCGCTGCGGCAATTGCCGGCTCCGCCGCGGCGATCGATCCTCTTCGCCTACTGGGATGCCGAGGAACAGGGCCTGCTCGGCTCGCAGCACTGGCTCGCGACGCCGACGCTCGACCGGGCGCGAATCGTCGCCGCCCTGAACCTGGACATGGTGGGCCGCCTGCGCGACTCGCGGCTGGAGGTGTTTGGCACGCGGTCGGCTCCCAACTTGCGGCGAATCGTCAGCGCGGCCAACCGCGAGTCCAATCTCGACATCGATTTCAGCTGGCTGATGAAGTCGGACAGCGATCACTGGCCGTTCTTCTCGCGGTCGATACCCACGATCATGTTCCACACCCGGCTGCACGGCGATTATCACCGCCCCAGCGACGACGCCCACACGGTCAATGCCGCGGGGATCGAAAGCGTTACCCGCGTCGCCCTGCTGACGGTCCTGGAACTGGCCGAGCGTCCGCAGATAGGCAAGTTCCGCGATGCGTCTCGGCGCGAACATCAAGGAACGCGAGCCTGGCTCGAACAGCCGGTCGCGCCGCAGTCGCCCCGCTATGGCATTCCGTTCAATGTTGACGGCCAGCCGCCGCGGTTTGTGCTCTCGGGCGTGACGCCGGGCTCGCCGGCCGAGAAAGCGGGGCTGCGGGCGGGCGATCGGTTGGTCGCCTTTCAAGGGACGCCGATCGCCGACGAGAAATGGTTCCGGCTGGCGCTTCTGGCCGCAGAAGGCCAGACGGCGTTCACGGTCGAGCGGGCCGGCGAGGCCAGGCCGCTCGTGATCACGGTCAAGCCGGCCGGGCCGCCGATTCGGGTTGGCATCACCTGGCGGTCCGACGACGCCGAGCCGGGAACGGTGCTGCTCACGCAGGTGGTGTACGGCTCGCCGGCGCATGTCGCGGGGCTGGAGATTCGGGACCGGATTTATGCCGTCAATGGCCAAACGTTCGCCGACGAAGGCCAATTCACCCGCCTGATCACGACCCTGCCCGGGCCGCTGGCGCTGGAGTTCGAGCGGCAGGGGCGGATCAAAACTGCCACGCTGGAAGTGCTCAAGCCCGCGGCAGCGACGCCGTAGCCGGGATGGTTAATCGAACGCTGGAGCCGATTCATGACGCAAATCGCCATGCAGATTGCCGGCTGGATTGCCGCAATCGGCTTTTTCGCCTTCTTCTATTGGTACATGTGCAAGCGCCAAGCGGCGGATGCGCGACGGCGCGGCGAGCATGCGGGCGGACCCCACGCGGACTACGTGGAGTAAATTGATGCAATTGGTGGTTGAGATCGGCGCGTGGATTGCCGTCGTCGCCTTTTTCGTCTTCTTCTATTGGTACATGTGCCAGCGCCAAGCTGCCGATCCAGGAAGCAGGGGCGAACATGCCGGCGGATTACAGCGACTGCGTCATCGTTAACTGCACAGTGACGAGCACGGGCAAGCATCAGTTTTGTAGGTGAGTCGTTGGGCCGCTAGTAGCGGCCGATGCCACCGCGCAGTTGCAGCACGTCGCCGGGCGCGTCGGCATCCGCACGCACTTTTACCTCGCCCCTCCCAGCTGGACCGCCTGGTACGACGATTACCGGGCTGTGCTGCTGCGATAAGAATTAGCACGGCTGAGGACTTACCGTCGGAATATCGGAGAGCACGCTGGTCATCGTTCGCCGATCATCTGCGGGCCGATGTCTTTGAAGAGGTCTACCCAGGAGAGCCAAATTGCGTTTTGGATCGTGGCCTTGCCCGTCTTCTTCAGCTCGGCCAGTTCCGCGGGGGATTCGTCCGGCCAATGGCCGATCCAGCCGTGGGCGAATTCGCGACTCTTGAGCAGGAAATCTCGCTCGTCGTCGGCGCCGCAGCTCAAGGGGAAGGTTTCGCCAATGACGATCGGCTTACCCCAGTCGAACTTCTGGAGCAGCTTGATCTCGTCATCCACCTTGCCTGCCTTGGGATACAGGTGCGGCGAGACGAAATCGAGTTGCTCGGCAGCGGCCTTGTACGCGCCGGGGAACGGCAGCATTCCCATCGTGACGAGGTGCGTCTGGTCGTGCTTGCGGATGGCGGCGACCATACGCCGCGTCCACTCGCGGAAGATGTCATCGCCCTTGCGCTCGCCGGGATCGAGGCTAAGCCGTTGGCAGAATTCGACATCGCCCATCCGGCCCGTGTACCACCCGTCGGCAGGCTTGCCAGCCGCGGCAGGCTCGTTGACCAGGTCGTAGGCGAAGATGGCTGGGCTCTCGGCGCAGGTCTGAGCGATCGTTTCCCAGAAAAAGGCCTGTGCCTTCCACCGCTCTTGCTCTTCCAGCGAATCGTACCATTCCGCGCGATCCTTGATCTTGTAGCAGGCCAGGCCGGTGATCTTGAGATGGATGCCCGACTTCTCGGCGATCTTAATGAGCTTGCGGAGCTGCGCAAGCGCCTGCGGATCGGCCTTGTTCGGACCGGTCAGGATGCGCGGCAATTCGGGATGAATCCGAGCCACCGTCGTGCCGGCGGCTTTCATCTCGGCGAACTCACGCTCGACGCGCTCCGGGTCCTTGGCCAACCGCTCCAAGATATCGACCGAGGCGTAGTTGTGGCCCCAGGGAACGTAGCGATTACCGGAAGGAGACAGGGCAAAGCCTTTTTTGTCGGAGGCGATTTTCACCGTCTCCATGTCCGCCGCCCACGCCCCGTGCGCGACCAGCACTAAGACAAACAGAAGTGAGGCATATATCAAACACTGGGTCGCTCGACACATTATTGTCATACGAGTATTGATCTCCAGGTGTCGCGAATCTGCGTCTGTGACTCATCGCGACACACCAACGACAGAAACCCACCAAGGCGTCTTCCCGATGGAGTAGACACCACGCATTGAGCCCTGTCGCTCGACGAGGCATTTCTCGATGCACAGGGAGCGAGTCTCCTGCGTAGATCCTTCGCGATGGATTTACTTACGGCTTTGGTTGTGCGCCTGCTTCGGGCAGCCGCACCATCAGCGATTGCTGCGTCTGGCCATCCGCAAAATGGATCAGGGCTGGCGAGGTGTCCTTGGTCAGGTTTGCCAGTCCCGTCTCCATGACGGGGCGCTGCTGACCGGCGATTGTCCAGGCGACCCGTTGCGATTTTTTGTCGGCCATTCCTTCCAGCGTGTCCACCTTGCCCGTGGCCGTATTCTTCAAAGTGCCCGAAATGACGGCTTGTTTGCTGATCGCCAGCTGCATGTACAGCGTCGGCTCGGCACCCGAAGCCTGGCCGTCCTGGGTGAGGGCAAACACTCCCAGCGGGAGCCATTCGCCCTTCTCGGGCGCGGCGGTCGGCGCTGTCGTGGCAATCGCCGCGGCCTGCTCCGCATATTCGGCCGTGGTCGCGACCGGCTGATCGCCGTAATAGACCTGGCCGTCAGCGTAGTACACGTTCTCGCCATAGCTATACGGTATTGCTTCTTCCGAGTAGCCGCACCAGCTTCCGACCGAGCCGTAGGTGGCCCAGGCGAAAGGCCGAGTAACAGCGAAGGCCGCCCAGCCCGGATTCTCCTCCCAGAAGCTGCCTGGATTGTTCTGCTCATACTGATTGCGAATCTCGTCGTGCCGCTGCTGGCGGTCACCTTGCCGCTGCTCGCGATTCTCGATCCGGGCAGGTTGATTCTGCGCCAAATTCTGACGGGCCGTGCCGGGACGCGCGGCGGCGGCGGCGGCTGCGCCTGGACGCTCAACGCCGGCCCCAACCTCGCCAGGACGCGCGGCGGCGGCGGCGGCAGCGGCGGGGCGGTCCACACCCCCGCCAGCGCCTTGCTGGAGAAAATCGGCCGCGGCATTGCCAGGTCGCGCGGCCGCTGCGGCTCCCGCGCCAGCACCAGGGACATCAAGGAAATTGTTCACCTGGCCAGCCGAGGGACGGCCGCCTGCCGCGACATTAGCGGCGCCGGGACGAGCGCCGGGAGCGCCCGCCGCGGGACGAGCACCAGCGGCCGGACGGGCACCAGCAGCCGGCGCGCTGGGCCGAGCGCTGGCCACTGGAGCGCTGGGGCGAGCGGCTGGGGTACTGGGCCGGGCTGCGGGGCTGGGCCGGGCCGCGGCAGTGGGAGCACGTCCAGCCGACGGCGAGAATCCGCCACCGCCGCCGCCGGCTCGGGCGCCACCGCCACCGCCACCGCCGCCTCGCCCACCGCCGCCTCCGCCTCCGCGGGCGTGGATTTCGAATTGCACTAATAGGATAACGAGACCCACAACCAGTAAAATGACCGCTACGCGTTTCATGATCGCACCAGTACGAAAGGAGTATTTGTGGATGGTTTGAAGGGAAGACCGGCTTAGCGGCGAACGATCAGGATTTCATCGATGCTGGGCAACAATTCACTCCCCGCGGTCCGATCGATCGTCTGCCAGGTGAAGGAGTCATCATCCACCTGCTTCATCGTATTGACCATGGTGGCGGCGCGGCCGTCGGGCAGAACGCCGCGATTGCGGATGAACCAGCGCTGGCCGCGGTGCTCCCAGGTCGCCTCGGCAAACGTGCCATTGGAGTCGAACGTCCAGGACCGGATCTTCTTGGCCGCCGGATCCCAGCCGATTACCTGCATCCCGGAAAAATCGCTTTGGCCGTCGATCGAAACCTTGAACGCCCGAGTGAGGAAGTTCTTGTTTTTCGTCCAGCTGCAGTCGAGCTCCACGTTGGCTTTCTCCGAATCGTCCGTCCAATGGCCGACCATCCATTCGAGCGCCTTGAGCTTCTCGTAGTTCGTGGCAATCGCCTCTTTCGACTTGTCGGTCACGCGATCGAGCAGCCATTTCCCCTCGCGCCTGACATTGACGGCCGAGTATTCGATCTCATCCGGCTCGGCACCCGGAGCGAGCATCGTGGCGGTGCCCTGCTCAATGGCCACGTTAGGCGAGACGAACTGGACCGACGCTACGTTCACGTCGAGCTTCAGCCCTGGCTGCTCCTTGAATAGCGCTGCAAATTGTTCGGCGATGGCTGCCCGCCCGACGACCTCCTCGCCGGTGGTGCGGCTCTGATAGACGGCATCGGGCGACCAGTGGCCGGCCAAGGCCTGAGCATCCTGCTTGTTGAACGCCTCCACATAGGAAGCGGCCGCCTTGCGAATGGCGGCTTCATTGGCGGCCTGGTCGCCGGGCTCTTGGCCCAGCAATGAACTCGAAAGGGCCACGGCGCAGCAAAACAGACACAGAATGACGCGTCGCATGTGCAGAAGCTCCTGAAACGGGAAGTCTTTAGCCCGTCGGAGCGGCGGCAAAAAGGCGCAGCAGAATCCGTTGCTCGTCAATTCATGTGCCGTGATCCGGCGGGGATAAGGTGCGCCCAAGCGTTTGCTATTGTACCGCTTTGTCAGAGTCCGCCAGCCCCCCGCGAGCATTCGGCCGTAATCGGGCTGTTGCCCTTGAAGTCCTACGGCCGCTGGTATACTTACTCGCGGGCGCGCGACGAGGTGTTCACCTCTGCCGAAACTTCTACTTCCAAAAACGCCGTGGCATGTGGTCCGGTCGGACGACAAGAGACGACTGCGCTCACGCTAATCACCCACTTATTGAACCAGATCCCCTAAAAAACGCCGCGGGAAAAGGTCAAGCTTCCCAGGAGACAAAAATCTGACCGCTAACGGGAGACAGCCTATAGTTCAGTTTTTATCGAGGAGAAGCATTGAATTCGAAACTGAATGTGCCACGTGTTGAAGGAGCGAGTGATGCTTGCCGTAAGGAAACACGAGGTAGCCCTGTTTGTGGACCGATCGACGCGGCAATGGATCGTCCGCGATCCGGAAGGCAACTTCTGGATTGTGCCGTCGGTGGAAAACGCCTGGGATCATCGCGAGCCATTCCATCCGGTTGAAGACACTGATCTGGAGCCGATTCCCGGCCATTACAAATACTTATTTCGACTTCCGTTCTACTAAACCAAGAGCTGCACCATGACTTCCGAACACGACCGCTTGGAGGCAGCACGGACGCAGGAACTACCCTGGAAGAAATGGGGCCCCTATCTCAGCGAACGCCAATGGGGGACCGTCCGCGAGGACTACAGCGAAGGAGGCGACGCCTGGAACTACTTCAGCCACGACCAGGCTCGCTCGCGGGCCTATCGCTGGGGCGAGGACGGTCTGGCCGGAATCTCGGATGATCAGCAGCGGCTGTGCTTCGCGCTGGCTTTGTGGAACGGGAAGGACGCGATCCTCAAGGAGCGCCTCTTCGGCCTGACGAACAACGAGAGCAATCACGGCGAGGACGTCAAAGAGTACTACTTCTACCTCGACAGCACACCGACTCACTCATACCTGAAGTACCTCTACAAGTATCCGCAGGCGGCTTTCCCCTATGCCGATCTGGTGGAAACCAGCCGCCGCCGCAGCCGCAATGAATTCGAGTACGAGCTGCTGGATACGGGAGTGTTCGACGAAAACCGCTATTTCGATTGTGTCGTTGAATACGCCAAGCAGACCCCCGAAGACATCCTGATTCAGATCACGATCCACAACCGCGGCCCGGAAGCTGCTGAGTTGCACGTCCTGCCGACGCTCTGGTTTCGCAACCAGTGGTCGTGGCACGCCGCATCGGGCCGGCCGATCCTGCGACAGGTTCCAGGATTGCCGGGCCAGAGCGTCGTGCAGGCGGTCGATCCGAAACTCGGCGAGCGATACCTGTACTGCCTGGCTGACGTTCCGCTCCTGTTCACGGAGAACGAAACCAATACGCAGCGAATTTTTGGCGTCGCCAACCGCACCCCCTACGTCAAGGACGGCATCAACAATTGCGTTGTTCTGGGCGAAGCGGCTGCAATCAATCCCCAGCAGACGGGCACGAAAGCTGCCGCCCATTATCGGCTGATTGTTGGCCCGGGCCAAAGCGAGACCATCCAACTCCGACTGTCCGACATGGCGCCGGCGGCTCTTGCATCTGGCAATGGCCGCGCGGGCGCGCCCCTGGGCGGCCAATTCGAGGAGGTGCTCGAACTGCGCCGCAATGAGGCCGACGATTTCTACAAGGCCATCACGCCGGGCACGCTGAGCGCCGACGAAGCCAACGTAATGCGCCAGGCCCTGGCGGGCATGCTGTGGACCAAGCAGTTCTACCACTACGACGTCGACAAGTGGCTGGAAGAGCGCGGCTGCGACCCCTTCAAGGCGACGCGCAAGGCCGCCCCGCGCAACGATCATTGGCACCACATGTACAACGGCGACGTGATCTCGATGCCGGACAAATGGGAGTATCCCTGGTACGCCGCCTGGGACCTCGCCTTTCACGTCCTCCCGCTCACGCTCGTCGATCCCGATTTCGGCAAGCAGCAACTCAAGTTGATGCTCCGCGAACGCTACATCCACCCCAACGGCCAGATTCCGGCCTACGAATGGAATTTTGGCGACGTGAACCCGCCGGTGCACGCCTGGGCCACGATTTTCACCTACCGGTTGGACAAGGCGCGGCAAGGCGAAGGGGACAAGGAATGGCTCAAGAGCTGCTTTCAGAAGCTGCTGTTGAACTTTACCTGGTGGGTCAATCGCAAGGACCGCTCGGGCCGCAACGTCTTTGAAGGCGGCTTCCTGGGACTCGACAACATCGGTGTTTTCGATCGCAGCGCCCCGCTGCCGACCGGCGGCTACTTGGAGCAGGCCGACGGCACGGCGTGGATGGCCCTCTATTGCCAGAACATGTTGGAAATCGCTATCGAGCTGGCGATGACCGAGCCGGACTATGCGGATATGTCCCTCAAGTTTACCGAACATTTCTTGTGGATCGCTTCGGCGATGGGGCACATGAGTGGGGACACCGGCATGTGGGACGAAGAGGACGGGTTCTATTACGACGTCCTTCGCTTGCCCGACGGCGGGGCCCAGCGCCTCAAGGTTCGCTCCATGGTTGGCCTGCTGCCGCTGTGTGCGGCCACGACGTTTGAGGGAGATCGGCTCGCCAAGTACCCCGAAATCGGCGAGCGGTTCCGGAGGTTCCTCGACGCGCGGCCCGAGTTGCGCACCGCAATCCATGACCCACTCAAGAACGGCGTCGCTGGCCGCAGACTCGCTTCCATCCTGGACGAAACCAAGCTCCGCCGTGTGCTGGCCAAACTGCTTGACGAACGTGAATTCCTCAGCGACTTTGGCATCCGTTCTCTGTCGCGCTACCACGCCGACCATCCCTACGTCATCCAAGCGAGTGGTCAGGAATATCGCGTCGCGTATCTGCCGGCAGAATCCGATACCGGCATGTTCGGAGGCAATTCGAATTGGCGCGGTCCCATCTGGATGCCGGTCAACCTCCTCGTGATGCGGGCGCTGTTGCAGTACTACAGCTACTACGGCGATGCGTTCACCGTGGAATGCCCCACGGGCTCCGGCCGGCAAATGAATCTGTATCAAGTCGCCGAGGAGATCGGCCGCCGCTTGTCGAACATCTTCCTGCAGGACGGCGCCGGCCGCCGGCCGGTCTTTGGCGGCGCAAAGAAGTTCCAGGACGATCCCCACTGGCGCGATTACTTGTTGTTCTATGAGTATTTCCACGGCGACAACGGCGCCGGACTCGGCGCCAGCCACCAGACCGGCTGGACGGGCGTCATCGCCCGCATCATGCACCTGTTCGCCACGCTCACTCCCGAGGCGGCCCTCAGCGGGAGCAAGACGGCGTACTTCGAAACCGAAGGCCGGGCCGCCAAACGCGAAGCGGTCGGCGCGCGCTGAGCACGACGACCGAGCCGGCACCAATCCACTGCGATTCCCCGATGATGACCGCACCGCTGGACGCTATTCCCTTGTGGGCCATCTTCCTGGCCTTCGGCATTTTCCTGTACCTGGCCCTGGAAGGCGGCTATCGCCTCGGCCAGTGGCGGCGCGCGCGCGTTTCCGACGAGAAAGATCAACCCGTGGGCGCGATGGTGGCGTCGATTCTCGGCCTGGTGGCCTTGGTGCTGGGATTCACGTTCAGCCTGGCGGCCTCGCGCTTCGACGCCCGCCGAATGGCTGTCCTCGAAGAATCCAATGCCATCGGCACCGCCTACCTGCGGGCTCGACTCTTGCCAGAGCCACAGCGCACCGAAATTCCCAGGCTGCTGCGGGAGTACGTCGCGGTGCGAATACAGGGCATCGAAGAAGGCAAGACCGAGCAGGCACTCGCGCGATCCGAAGCACTGCATGAACTGCTCTGGGCCCAGGCCGCCGCTGCCGCGGAAAAGGACAGCGGTTCGATCATGACAGGCGTCTTCATTCAGTCGTTAAATGACGTGATCGATTTGCACGCGAAGCGGGTTCTTGTCGGACTTCGCAGTCGGATTCCGCTCGTGATCTGGATTGGGCTGTTTGGCCTGGCCATGCTCGGCATGGCCTCTGTGGGCTATCAAGCCGCCTTATGCGCCACGCGGAGATCCCCTGCCATGCTCGGGATGGTGCTGGCGTTCGCGGTCGTGCTGCTATTGATCGCCGATCTCGACCGCGGGCAGGAGGGAATGATGCGCATCAGCCAGCACTCCATGCTCGACTTGCAAGAGACGATAACGTCCCCCACTGATGAACACCCAGAGCAAGGCCCATGAGTACTCCTCGCTACCCTCTCCTTTATCAAATCAACACGCGAGTCTGGCTCACCGATCTATCCCGCCAACTTGGCCGGCCGGCAAAGCTTGACGAAGTTCCCGATGCCGAATTGGATCAGCTAGCCGAAATGGGCTTTGACTGGATCTGGCTCTTGAGCGTCTGGCAGACGGGGCCTCTGGCACAGCGGGTTTCGCGCACGAACCCCCAGTGGCGGCATGAGTTCGAGGAAACGCTGCCCGACCTCTCCGACGACGACATACCCGGCTCGGGTTTCGCCATCACCGGATACTCGGTCCATGAGGATCTCGGCGGCGACGCGGCATTGGCCCGGCTGCGCGAGCGGCTTAAGGCGCGGAGACTCAAGCTGATGCTCGACTTCGTCCCGAATCACATGGGCCTGGGTCATCCATGGGCCGAGGATCATCCGGAGTACTTTATCCAAGGTTCGGAACTCGACCAGTCCCGCGCCCCGCAGAACTATACGTGGGTCAAACGCAAGCGGGGCGATCTGCTCCTGGCACACGGCCGCGATCCGTATTTCGACGGCTGGCCGGACACGCTCCAGCTCAACTACGCCAACCCGGACACGCAGGAAGCCATGATTGGCGAATTGGTGAGTATCGCTGGCCAATGCGACGGCGTCCGTTGCGACATGGCGATGCTCGTTTTGCCTGATGTGTTTCAGCGCACTTGGGGCAAGCGCGCGCCGCTCTTTTGGCCCCGCGCGACTCAGTTGGTCCGTGAGCGCCATCCCGGCTTCTGTTTCATGGCCGAGGTCTATTGGGACCTGGAAAGGACGCTCCAGCAGC
>JAKEHX010000701.1 GCA_022614795.1 Planctomycetaceae bacterium
CTGTGGCGGCATTCTCCCGTTCCATACCCCAGGCCTTAAGTTTGCGCTGGAGAGTTCGGACGGAAATGCCGAGCGACTCGGCTGCCCGGGTGCGATGGCCGTTGCAATCGGCCAGCGCCTTTTCCACGGCGGCCCGCTGGAGCTCGACCAGCGAAGTGGTCGAGACGGTCACGCGGTTGTGGTCGAGCAGGGGATCGACGGCGAGGGTCGCCGGCAGGTTTTCGAGCGTGAGCCGGTGGTTGGAGGCCAGGACCACCATGCTTTCGACGGTATTTTTGAGCTGGCGGACGTTGCCCGGCCAGGCAAACGACTCCAGGTACTGCATGAGCGCGGGATCGACGTCCAAATTGGGTTTGTTGTGGGCCTCGGAAAAGATCTTGAGGAAGTGCGCCACCAGGAGCGGAATGTCCTCGGGCCGCTCGCGAAGGGGCGGCAGGTGGATCGTGACCACGTTTAAGCGGTAATAGAGGTCCTCGCGAAACTCGTGATTGCGGACCATGTCTTCGATGTGCCGGCTGGTGGCGGCCACCGAGCGGACATCGACCTGCTTGTCGTCGTTGCTGCCAATCGGGGTGACGGTGTGGTTTTCCAGCACGCGGAGGAGCTTGGCCTGCGACGAGAGGGCGAAGTCGCCGATTTCGTCGATGAACAGCGTCCCGCCGTGGGCGGCTTCGAAGCGGCCGATGCGGGCGGCCATCGCGCCGGTGAAGGCCCCCTTCACGTGGCCAAAGAGTTCGCTTTCGACCAGATGCTCGGGAACCGCGGCCATGTTGACCGTGATGAACGGGCCGCTTTTGCGCGGGCTGTTTTGATGCAAGGCTTCGGCAATCAGCTCCTTGCCGGTTCCCGATTCACCCGTGATGAGCACGGTGCAATCCGACTGGGCAGCGAGCCGCGCTTGCTCGAAGACATCGAGAATGCTCTTGGACTGGCCGATGATCTTTTCGAAGCCCAGCCGTTCGTCGAGCCGCTCCTGCAATTGGCGGATGGTGTCGTCCTTGCGGTGTGATTCGAGGCACCGCGCGATCAGGATGAGGAGCTCATCGGGGTTCACGGGCTTAGTGAGGTAGTCGTCGGCGCCGAGCTTCATGGCCTCGACAGCCGAGGTCACGTCGCCGTGAGCCGTGACGATGATGAAGGGGGTGGCGGGGCGGCGGTTTTTCCAGAGGCGCAAGAGGTCCACGCCGCTATTTTCGCCCATTCTCAAGTCGCTGATCACGAGCTCGATCGAATCGTCGAGAAAGGCCATGGCCTGCTCGGGATTTTCGGCGAGTTTGACTTCGTAATCCTCCTGCGCGAGCAGCCGGGCGATGGCCAGGCGCTCGTTCTGCTTGTCTTCGACGACCAGGATGGTTGGTTTGGGGTTCATTTCAGGTTCCTTGAGGCGAGCGTTTTGCGAGGGGGATCAGCAGGCGGAAACAATTGAGGCCGGCCCCTTGCCGGCGCTCGATGGTTCCAGCTGCGTCGGTGGCAAGTCGGTGAATCAATGCCAGGCTCAATCCGGCGTCGGAATGAGCCGTCGACTGAAAGGGCTCAAACAGGCGGGTCAACTCCAAATCGGAAAGGCCGGGGCCGCTGTCGGCGATAATCAGCTCGGCCGACTGGTCGACCTGGCCGGTGGAGACTTCAATTTTTCCTTTGTCGCCGGCGCTCCGCTGGGCAAAGGTGAGCAGGTTTAACGCAATCTGGCGGAGGCGATCGGGGTCCAGGCGGACGATGAGTCGATCGGGAGAAAACTTCGTCGTCAGCTCGATCTGCTTGCGGCGCAGCTCTTCCGCCAGGAGATGCAACGTGGCCTGCACCGCCTGAGTCAAGTCCGCCTGGCTGACTTCGCCGGATTGGGGCACTGCAAATTGCACGAAATCGCGGACCAGCGAATCCATGCGATCGATCTCGTCGCTGGATTCGTGGAGGATCTCCGTCACTTGCTGCTCGCTGAGCGAGGTGCGGCCGCCAGACCGGCGCAAGGTATGAACATTGATTCGCAAGGCGTGCAGAGGATTGCGAATCTCGTGGGCCAGGCCCATGCCCAACTGTGCCAACTGGCGCGCGTGTCGCTGCACGGATTGAGCCAGCTTGTGGCGCAGGTGTGAAAAGTCGCGGATCAGAAGGACGATACCGATGGCCGCTCCCAGGTTGGCGGCGAGGACCAGCCCCACCAGCCAGCTGCGCTTCCAGAATTGCTGACGCTGCTGGGCCGCTACCTTGCTGTCAAACGAGGCGGCGTCCAGGCCCGAGTGAACGCTGCCAATCGGCGCGCCGCCGGCAATGAGCGGAACATTCACATCCAGTGCCGCGCTGTTGCCGGTCAGCGGGCCGGAGGCAATGCGGACGACGTCGCTGCCGGCTTCGGGCTCCTTGTGATCGTCCCATTCGCTCGTCAGCTGCTTGCCGACCGCAGCCGGATCGGTGTGCAGCACGATCGTGCCCAGAGGATCGACGACCGCCAGATATCGCTCGCGACCGACCGGTTTGCCAACGTCCGCCCATTCAGTTGCCAGCCATGGCTGATCTCTGAGGGCGGGCCAGTCGAATGGGCCGCTGCTTGCCGCGGAAGCGGCGTTGGCCTCCAGAAGCGATTCCAGCCTTCCGGCCCGCCGAGCTGTTTGCGAGCGGAGCTGACCCATTTCGCTGCGGAGGGCCACAGCGCGGATCATCCCGGCGTCGCAGTAGATATCTCGTGCGCAGTCGATGAGCGAGAGCACCAAGGGAGCACAGATCAACAGCAGCAACCACATGGAGCGCGATTTTCCAAGCAGCCGTGACGATTGCATAATCGGGTCGGACGAGCGAGCGGCGCCGGCAGGAAGTGGCCTTGGTCGCAATCCGCGGAGGGTCATGGAAAAAGTCCTCCCGTCAATTCCACTCCCCTTTGGTTCTATGCACTTTGGACCTCAGCCTCAGGTTACACCTCCGACGAGTCAACTTGTCCCCGGGAGCGACAAAGCAAACGAAGTGCGCATCCAGAATATAACAAGTTAAGGTGTATGAACTAGCACTTTAGAGTGGCTTAACACTCGATCCGTCACGACAAAATGTCGCAGGCCGTCGTTTTGTCGCCAGAAGAGCGTAAAGGGAAGCGGCCATTCGTTGCTGGCCCCGCGTAGATTGCACGGCAACCATGATCAGCCTGGCTTGCCTAAATCGACTGCAATACGCTGACTTTGGGCCGATAGGCGGCTCACCACGGCTTGAGCTTCCAACCGAGAATGAAACCAAAGCCGAAACAGGTGAGGGCGACAATCTCCGGCTTTTCGCGGGCGTATTCGCGCAAATACCCAAGCAAATCGTCCAGCGGGCGCAGACTTTGGGCGCTCAGCGGCGTGGGCTCGGATTCGTAGGCCTGATACAGGTCGTCGCGATATTCCATGACACCTCTCCTCGATTGATTCGATTGATTGAAAACCTTGCAGGCGGAAGCTATGTTCCCCGCTCGTGCCCGGGCGTAGCCGGCCGGCGGGAGTCGCCTCCCAGCCGCCGGACCACGCTTTTGAACCACTGAACGTTCTGTTCCCATTCGGCGCGCGAGCGAGCCAGGAACGTCAGAAGGTCCGCACGCAAATCGCGCATTTGGCGCTGGATCTCTTCGGAACAGGAGTTGTAGAAACGCTCATGGCGGGCATGTCGGCAGCAACTGGGCACTAGCAATCGGTGGCTCTTTTCAGCAGCCGCGGCATCAGGTATAGGCCTCGATTCCCCGCTTCATGGCGCTGGTCAGGTTGCACATCGAGTCGTAAAGTTGACGTCCCATGCGCTCGGTCATCGTCGATTCGTGAAACGAGGGGATCAGGGCCTGGCTCAGGACGAGCCCCACTCCCAGCCCCACGCTGAACACAACCAGCATCGACGAAACGGGGTATTCTTTGACCATTTCCGTTGGTCGCGACATGGCCTCATTGTCCGCCTCCATCGCCCGGTCGGCGGTCTGCTTCCTTTCCCGCGTCACCATGGCCAATCTCCTCTCGTAAGTGGACAAATTCTTTAAACTTTTTCAGCCAGCGGTGGCCCGCGCCCAACAGTCTGGGGAGAAGGGGATGTGCCGGATCGTCACAGATTTCAGTGCGTGAATTGTGGGTCTTGACGTCGAGGCGCATTCCCCTGCTCCCCGGACTGTCGGCCGCGAACTCAGCGAGGCTAACGGCTGCGGAGCATCAGCCCCAGCAGGACGCCAGCCAGCACGCCAGCGCCGAAGCGCCACGGATTCGACGGGGCGCTGCTTGACCATGCGCTCCGCTTCTTCGTAGCCTTGCTGCATCGATTCAGCCATCGATGCCGCGGCTAAGAACCAGCCGCTGCCTGCGTCGGCTCATGACCAGTTCGCCCGGCAATTGGGATTCGCCTCGTATCTATCGCTATTCGAAGCTTCTACTCCGATCACGTCGGCCTTGGGCAAGCAGTGGTTTGTGACGGCACTGCGCAGCGACTTGTGGGTCGTCTGGAACGACTCGGACCTGACGACCAAGGGGACCTATCCGACCCGCGAAGCCGCGGAGCGGGCCGTGCCATCTTCGGCAAGCGATCGCTCCGAGTGACCTGCGGAGCAATCGATCAGGATTTCATGGGATTGCTGCTCGTCGGAGAGTTCAATTTCTTCGCCGGAGTGCCGCTCGCCGTCGAGCCAAACTTGCGGCCGACTGAAATTCGGGCCATTGCGGTAAGTGATCTTGTAGGTCGCTCGGCCGCGGCGGAAGTCAATCTCGAATGCGGGCCAATCTGCGGGGATGCAGGGCCGAACTCGCAAGTGTTGCCCTCGCAGCTCAAATCCAAGGATTGATTCCAGCGCGACGCGATACATCCATGCCGCCGAGCCGGTGTACCACGTCCAGCCGCCTCGACCGATGTGCGGGGCGACGCCATACACGTCCGCTGCCGCGACATAGGGCTCGACCTGATAGCGGATGACTCCCTCCGGCGTGGCGGCGTGCAGCACCGGGTTGATGAGATCGAACAGCTCCATCGCCCGCTCGGCATCGCCTAGCTGGGCAAAGGCTTGGATCGTCCACAGGGCGCCGTGGGTATACTGGCCGCCGTTTTCGCGAATCCCGGGCAGATAGCCCTTGATGTAGCCAGGGTCGAGGGGGGACTTGTCGAACGGCGGCGTGAGGAGCAGCACCAAGCGGGCCCGCTCGCGGACCAGCTCGTTCCAGACCGCGTCCATCGCCATCCGTGCGCGAGACCGATCGGCCCCGGCGAACACCGCCCAGCTTTGCGACAGCGAGTCGATGCGGCATTCGTAGTTTTGATGCGAGCCCAGCGGCGTGCCGTCGTCGAAGTAGGCGCGGCGGTACCACTGGCCGTCCCAGGCGTGCGTTTCGAGATTTTGCCGAAGCTCGGCTGCCCGCGCTGCCAGGCGGTCGGCTTCTTCGCGGTCGCCCCGCTCGCACATCAGTGGAAGAAACTCGCGCAGGATCACCAGCAGGAACCAGCCCACCCAGACGCTCTCGCCCTGACCGAGCGCGCCGACCCGGTTCATGCCGTCGTTCCAGTCGCCGCAGCCCATCAGCGGCAGGCCGTGCGGGCCCAGGCGAAAGGCGCGGTCGAACGTCAACTTGCAGTGCTGATAGAGCGAAAGCGTGTGGGAGGTTTGATGCGGCAGTTCATAGCGCTCCTGCTCGTGCGGCTCGAGGGGGGGCGAATGCAGCAGCGACGCATGCTCATCCAGCACGCCCCGATCGCCCGTAACGGAAACGTAGTGGGATGTGACCAAGGGCAGCCAGAGGTAATCGTCGGAAAAGCGAGTGCGCGTGCCGTGACCGCTGGGCGGATGCCACCAGTGCTGCACGTCGCCCTGTTCGAACTGGCGGGCCGCCGCGCGGAGCAGATGCTCGCGGGCCAAGTCGGGCCGGCTATACACCAGGGCCATCACATCCTGCAACTGGTCGCGGAAGCCATAAGCCCCGCCCGACTGGTAGTAGGCTGAGCGGGCCCACAAGCGGCAGGCCAGCGTCTGATAGAGCAGCCAATGATTGACGAGGACATCCAGGGCGGCATTGGGGGTGCGGACTTGGATTGCACCCAGCGTCGCTTCCCATTGCTTCTCCTGCCGGGCAATCTCGTCATCTACCTCTTGCGGCGAACGATAGCGCGTCACAAGCGCTTGCACCTCGTCGAGATTCCGGCCCGCACCCAGAAGGAAAACGACTTTGGCGCGCTCGCCGGCCGCGAGGGCCAGCCTGGTTTGCACCGCTCCACATGGATCGAGGCCGGCGCCCGTTTTGCCTGCCGGGAAATTACCGGCCAGCGCGGCGGGTTCGATGGGATCCCGGTTGCGCCCGAGAAACTCCGCGCGGTCCCCCGTGGCGATCGCGTTTGGTCCCAGAACGTGTAAAAAGGAGACGTTTTCGGAGAACTGGGAATGATAGCGATTGCGGGCGATTAGCGCGCCGCTCTGCGGATCGATGCTGGTTGCCACGTGCATCTGCGTTTCGCGCCGGTGGACCCCCAACACCCACTCGACGTAGTACGTCAGCGAGACCACCTTGGCCTCGCGAGTGCCGTTGTGGATGTTAGCGCAGACGAACTTCACGGGATCGGCGGCCGCCACGGCAATCTGGGTCTCAAATTCCAATCCGTCCTGCGAGTGGCGAAAGCGGCTTTGGCCGCGGCGATGCTCCACGACGTATTCCGCCGAAGCGTCGCGGCCCGGCTGAGGCAGCGGGAGATAGATCGTCCCTTGGCGCTCGTCGCGAACATAAAACCACTCCGATGGCATGTCGGCAATCGGATCGTTCGCCCAGGAAGTGAGCTTGAACTCGCGGCTGTTTTCGGCCCAAGTGTAGCCGCCCCCGCTTTCGGTCACGAGGCAGCCGAAACGCGGATTAGCGATCACATTCGACCAGGGGAGCGGGGTGTGCCGGCCGCCGCTCAGGTCGATCTGGTAGGCCCGCTCGCCGTCAACAAATCCGCCCCAGCCGTTGAAGAACGACCGGCGGCGATCGGCCACCAGCCGCCGCGGGGGAGCCGGTTTGCTGCCGTTTTTCGACGCGAGCATGGCACCTTCAGCGGCCGGTTCGGGGCGGTGGCGGAGAGCCGGCGCCGCCTTGGGTTTGGCTTGCGCCGCCGCGAGCTCGAGCTGCTTGGCGAGCGTTCCGCGCTCCGCCCTGACGACGACGGCGGCTGCGGCAGCCAGCAAGGTGTGGTCCTCGCGTGGAATCTGCGCCCCGCGAAGCAGCGAAACGTGGGCCGATTGGCTGTCCGGATGACGGTGCAGCTCGTTGACAAGCTCGACCAACTGTTCGTGGAGCGCGTCGAGGTAGCTGCCCGGATGATCGTTCACAATCACTAGGTCCACGGTCAGGCCGTGCAGACGCCAATACTGAAGAGCAACCAGCAAATCCCGCACAACGTCGAGGTGGTCGGGCCGCGTAATGTGGACCAGCAAGATGGGCAAATCGCCCGAGATTCCATATCGCCACAGCCCGCTTTGACCCTGACGATTGGCGGCCAGTGTCGCCCCATCGGCGCGCCAAGCCGGATCGGGATACAGCAGCGCCGACGCCAGGCGCTGAAACAAATGCGCCTTGGCGGGCGAAAGGTGCAAATGTCGCAATTCGACCTGGCTGTAGGCCCAAGCCATTTCAAAGGCCCGCTGCACCACCCGCAACTCATGGAACTGGTCCGCCAGGGCGAGCGCTTCTTCGCGGCTGGCGGCGACCGCGGTCGTGAAGGCCAAGGTCGCGGTTTCGTGCGGCTGGATCACCGCCCGCGTTCGCAGCGCAAACACCGGGTCGAGCACCGCGCCGCATGCGCCCGTAAGCCGCGCCCCCGGTTCCAGAGCGGCGGGAGCCTGTGGCGTGCGGCCGCGGCCCAGAAACTTCTCGCGGCTGGACTCGAATTCAACCCCACTGGCGCCATGCGCGCCTGGTGCGAGCACATGCACCGCCCAAGGGGCTTGCTGCGCGGAGTCGCGCGGGCGACGCCGCGCCGCAAGCGCCAGCTCTTCCGCGATGTATTCGGTTTCGACAAACAGCTTGTGAAAGGCAGGATGAGCCTCGTCCGCGGCCGGCGGCGCGAGCACGACTTCGGCGTAACTTGTGATTTCGATCTCAGCCGCCTGCGTGCCGTAGTTGGTGATCTTCAGCTGCCGCATCTCGGCCTGGCTTTCGGGCGAAACAGCAACTTCCAAATGGGTCTCGATCGCGCCGTCGCGGCGGTGATATTCCGCCTTGTCGATCGAATAAGTGACGTGATACGCATCGGGACGCGCGCGCGTCGGCTGGTACGTCGCCGACCACAGCCGGCCCGTGCGCACGTCGCGCAAATAGAGAAACTGCCCCCAGTGGTCGCACGTGGGATCGCTGCGCCATCGCGTTACGGCATGATCGCGATGCCGGCTGTAGCCTCCTCCCGTGCTGGTGAGCATCACCGCATATTGGCCGTTGGACAGCAGGTGCGTCCGCGGCGTCGCTGTCTCGTAGCCCGCCAGACGGCGGCTGACCAGTTCCCCTTCGGCTTTGGGAATCTGGATGGCCGTGGCCAGCGATTCGTGCACTTCCACCAGCGGCGCCGCGGCCGGGAACCGTTCCTGCAACAAGAGCTCCGCTGCTCGTCCCAGCGGATGGCTGTGGAAACGCCGTTGCACGCTTCCCGCGTCGAGCAAATTCGCCAGCGCCGCCAGGCACATTCCTTGATGGTGAGCCATATAGCAGCGCACGGGAAGCGAACGTTTGTCGGCCGGCAGCCGCTCAGGCGTGTAATCGAGTGCGTCGTAATAGCCCCAGCGGCCGAGCCCGCCTTCGCGTGACAGAGCGTGCAGGTTTTCATAGGCGGCTGCCGGATCCTGCTCGAGGGCCAGAAACGTCGAATAGGGCGATACGACCAGGTCCTTGGCCAGGCCACGCTTGAGGCCCAGCCCAGGCACGCCGAACGAGCGATAGTGATAGTCGGAGTTGGCCGCCAGGGCGCTGAACGCCGACTCCGAAATGCCCCAGGGAACGTGGTTCTGGCGGCCAAACTCGATCTGTCGCGCGACAGCCGCGCGGCAACTCTCCGCAATCAGCGAGCCAGCGTACTGCCGCTGAAAAAGCTGCGGCATCAGGTACTCGAACATCGTCCCGCCCCACGACAGCAAGCCCACGCGGCCGGCCGTCTCGGTCATCGGCCGGCTCAAGCAGAACCACGTGCGATGATCGACATCTCCCTTGGCGATGGCGAGGTAACTCGCCAGGCGCGCTTCCGAGGCCAGCATGTCGTAGTGGGCGCGGTCGAGTTGCCCGTCCTCAATGTTGAAGCCAATCGAAAAGAGTCTCCGCTGCGGGTTGTAGAGAAACGCGAAGTCCATCTCTCGCGTCCAGGTTTCGACCTGCTCGGCCAGGCGGACGAGCCGGCCGGCCATTTCTCGTGCAGCCGCCGCCGAATCGTCAAGGTGATTTTCCAGCTCGTCCAGCCACGATGCAATTTCGCGAGCGCCCGAGTGGTCGGCCGCCGCCAACGTGCGTCGCAAACAGGCAATCACTTCGGCCAGAGCGTCCGGCAAGCTCACCAGCGCCGCCAGGTTGTCGGCCCCTTTCAGCTTGCCAAGCAGGCCGCCCAATGCCTCGCGAACGTCCGCCGGCAGACCGGCCGTTGGCGGCGGGCCTGCCAGCTCTTCGGCCCACGGAAAAAGGTCCTGGAATTCGAGATCCAGTCCTGCAACTAGCCGCGTCAGCCCTTGCACCAGCTCCGGCACGTCGCTCC
>JAKEHX010000702.1 GCA_022614795.1 Planctomycetaceae bacterium
CGGCGAGCCGTCGGGGTTAAGCGACGTGACGAGTCCTTCGAGAATGAGATCGTCCGCGAGGGGGTCGGGAGTCTTTGTCGGAATGACGGTTTCCATCTTCGTTGATCACTTTCCGACAAAGACTCCCGACCCCTTATTTGCCGGCATCATCGCTAAAAGGTGACCGGCCCTTCGGGCAAACGGCTTTCGGAGGCGCGCGCGGGGCGCTCGGCATCGATGTCTGGGAGATGTTTTGGCAGCGGCAGACTGGCGATCCGCAAAAAGTTCGCCAGCATGGCGAATCCATGTTCCGTCAGGATCGACTCGGGATGAAACTGCACGCCGATCACGGGATGATTCCGGTGGGCCAGGGCCATGATCGTGCCGTCGGTAGAGTGCGCCGTGACGAGCAGCTCCGACGGAAGCGTCGCTGGTTCGACGACCAGCGAATGATACCGGCCTATAGTCAGCGGACTTGGCAGCCCGGCGAAAATGCCGCGTCCGTCGTGCGTAATCGTGCTCGCCCGTCCGTGCCTGGGCTCGCTAGCCCGCACGATTCGGCCTCCGAGGGCCGCGGCAATCGTCTGATGACCCAGGCACACGCCAAGGATCGGCAGGCGGCCGGTGAAGTGCCGCACGATGTCGAGCGACCTGCCCGCTTCGGTCGGCGTGCACGGGCCGGGCGAAAGGACCAATGCATCCGGCCGCAATCGCTCAACGGCTGGCGGATCGATTTGATCGTTGCGGACGACGACCGTCTCCTGATCCAGCCGCTGGAAGTAGCGGGCCAGGTTGTGGACGAAGCTGTCGTAGTTGTCGATGACCAGGAGCATCGATGCCAAGTGAAGCGTAGCGGAACTCGCCAGAGTTCCGGTTTGTTCTGCCGCCTAAACTTCCGGAAGTCTGGCGACTTCCGCTACGGTATCAGGTTATGGCGCGGAGCATTCCCGCCGCTTTGTGCCAGGTTTCTTCGTATTCGCGGTCGGGGGACGATTGGGCGACGATGCCGCCCCCCACGGGAAACTGCCACCAGCCGCGGCTGGCCGTGATGGTGCGAATCAGGATGGAGAGATCGAGCCAGCCGTCGAAGCCGAGGTAGCCGATCGATCCGCAGTAGGGCCCGCGGGCCGTCGGCTCGAGTTCGGCGATGATCTCCATCGCCCGCACTTTGGGAGCGCCCGTGATCGACCCGCCGGGAAAGGCCCAGCGCACCAGGTCGATCGTGGTGCAGCCGGGCCGCAGCGAGCCGACCACCGCCGAGACGAGATGTTGCACGAACTGATACATCTCCAAGCCGCAAAGCTGGGTCACGCGGACGCTGTCGGGCTCGCAGACGCGCGACAAGTCGTTGCGGAGCAGATCGACGATCATGATATTCTCGGCGCGGTCCTTCTCACTTTCGCGGAGCTCGTCGCCGGCGAACAGGTCGGCCTCGACCCACGACGTGCGGCGGCGCGTCCCCTTGATGGGCCGGGCTTCGACCTGCCGGCCGCGGAGGTTGAGAAACCGTTCCGGCGAGGCGCTGGCGATTTGCAACTCGCCCAGGTCGAACCAGGCCGCAAAAGTAGCCGGATTGCATTGGCGGAGCTTCAGATAGAGCGATAGCGAGTCGCCCGCAGCAGGAACGAGCAATCGCTGCGCGAGGTTCACCTGGAAGACGTCGCCGGCGTGGATGTAGTCGATCGCTCGCTGGACCGTTTGTTTGTACGCCGCCGCGGAGAAGTTGCTCACGAGGCCCGCCGGGCCAGGAACGGGAAAGCTCGGCGCCAAGTCGGCTGGTGCGAGAGCACGCGGCCCTTGCTTGAGGCCGGTGGCGCTAATCGGATTCGCCTCGGCCAGCCACGCGCGGAACTGATCGATGCGCTGGCGGGCCCGCGCTATGCGCCGCGCCGTCTCCGTTTCGGGAAAGCCCTGCGAAACCAGCCACGCCCGGTGCTCGACGTGATCGAAGGTCAACACGATGTCGTAAAGGCCCATCGCCAGGGCCGGCAGGCGAAACTCGTCGATCCGCGGCGCGGCGATCCGCTCCAAGCTCCGCGACAAGTCATACGAGAGCAAACCGGCCGCCCCGCCCTGAAACGGCGGCAGGTCGTCGCGATGGTCCGAACTGAACGGCCGCAGCTTTTCGGCCAGCACCGCCAGCCCGTCAGTTCCGTCGGCGGGGACCGTGAAGAAGTCGAATGGATCGGCCATCAGGAACGAATATCGCCCCAGCCGCGGGTCGCGCAGCGCGCTATCGAGGAGCAGACAATGGGGCTGAGCGGCGAGGCGAACCAGGGCAGCTTCGACGTCCGGCGGCGGGCGCAATTCGACGACGAGCGGCAGATCGGTCTGTTCGCTCATGGGCCGGCCTCCCGCCGCGGAGGCAATTTTCGCAGCCGGTGGCTTTCTTCGGGAACCGTCAGGTAGCCCCAGTCGAGGGCTTCGTCCTGGCGATATTGCTTACCGAGCGTGAGTGCGATGTTCGCCTTGGCCAATTCATAGCCGAGATAGAACGCATGCGACGGATCGACATTCGCCGGCGGCTGGTGGGTGTCGGCCGCCCCGCCGAAACCGGGATGCAGGAGCCGCTCGAAGAGCAGGAAGGGATCGCGCTCGGCCAGGTGCAGGTTGGCGCTGACCAGGTGCAACTGGCCTCCTTCGGCGAAGACCCGGAAGTTAGGGTCCTTGATCTGTGCGGCCAGGTCGTCCAGGGCCGGTTCGCCGAACTCGACGACTTTCTCGTCGCGCAGGGCCACCAGCCGCGGCTCGATGTGCTTGGGCGGAATTCCCGCGCGGATGGCATGAAACACCAGCCGGCGGGCCAGGTCGCACTCGCGGACCGAAGTGCGGGCCCAGTTGATGACCTGCGTCGTC
>JAKEHX010000703.1 GCA_022614795.1 Planctomycetaceae bacterium
CTTGCCGCTTCCTGGCGGGCCGAGCATCAAGATGTTGTGTGCGCCAGCCGATGCCACGACGATTGCCCGCTTGGCCATCTCCTGTCCGCGGACATCGGAAAAATCGTCGTCATAGCGCGAGAGCTGCTCGAAAAGCTGCTCGATTTGCGACGGCGTCGGCTCGATGCTGAGTGTGCCGGTGAAAAAGCCGACCGCCTGGGCCAGCGTCGCGACGGGAATGACTTCGATCTCTTGCACGACCGCTGCTTCCGCGGCACTTTCGGCCGGCACAACGAGGCCGCGAATGCCCTCTTGCCGCGCCGCGGCCATCGCCATCGACAAGGCCCCCTTGGCGGGCCGCGTTGTTCCTTCCAGCGCCAACTCGCCCACGACGGCAAACTGCCCGAACAACTCCGAATCGATCTGTCCGCTGGCCGCGAGCATTCCCAGGGTAATCGGCAGATCGAACGAAGCCGCCTGCTTGGGCAGCTCAGCCGGGGCCAGGTTGATGACGATATGGTCCTTGGGCCGAATGAAGCCGGAATTGGCAATCGCCCGCTCCACGCGATGCGTGCTTTCGCGCACGGCGGCCTCGGGCAGTCCCACGAGGGTTGTTTTCGGAACCGCACCCGGCGAGACATCCACCTCCACTTCAACCGGAACCGCCTCGATGCCGTGCAAAGCGAACGTTTGAAGCTTGGCGAGCATGGTGTGTCTCAAGTAGGTCCCGACCGCCGGGCGGGACCAGACCTGCCGCAAGCCGTCGATTCGCAAGAAACGCGATAGTCGGAATTGTGGCGGACCACCGCGCCCGAAGCAAGTTGCACGCACCGGCGCAAGCGGACAATAATCAGCGGCTACCTCAACCTCATGGAGCCGCTCATGCCTCGCCGCATCACTCGACGCCGTTGGCTCGCCGCCACGTCAGCCGCCGCCGCTGCCCTCGCTATTCCCGCCATCCATACACGGGCCGCCGCACCCGCGGCTGAAATCCTCGAAATCCGGTCGATCTATCCCGACCCGTCGTACTACACCGGCTGGCCGACGCTCTGCCGCCGGGCAAACGGGCAGCTAATCGTCACGGCATCGGGCGGCCGCGAGGCCCATGTCTGCCCGTTCGGCCGCGTTGAAATGATTACGTCGGACGACGACGGCAAGACGTGGTCATGGCCGCGGACGCTGCTCGATGGACCGATCGACGACCGCGACAGCGGCGTGCTCGAAACGGCCAAGGGGACGCTGCTGGTGACGACATTCACCTCCCTGGCCTATGAACCGGTGCTGGCCAAAGCCAATCAAGAGAAGAAGTGGGATTTTGGCAAATTGGCCGAGTGGAACGCGGTGAACTCCCGACTGCCGGCCGAGGCGAGAAAAAAGGAACTGGGCGTGTGGGCAATTCGTTCCACGGATGGCGGCGTGACGTGGTCACAGCGCTTTCCCACGTTGGTAAACAGTCCGCACGGGCCGATTCAGCTCTCCGACGGCCGACTGCTCTATGCGGGCAAAGACCTGTGGGGCAAGGACGAGCGCGTGGGCGTTTGTGAATCGACTGATGACGGCCAGTCTTGGCAGTGGCTGGCCGACATCGCGCCGCGCGACGGCGACAAGCACACGGAATATCACGAGTTGCACGCCGTCGAGACCGCGGACAAACGGATCGTCGTGCAAATCCGTAACCACAATCCAACCAACGACCGCGAAACGCTACAGTGCGAATCGTCCGATGGCGGCAAGAGCTGGTCTACGCCGAAGTCGATCGGAGTTTGGGGCCTGCCGTCGCATTTGCTCAAGCTGCGCGATGGGCGTCTCGTAATGAGCTATGGCCATCGGCGCGCCGCCTTTGGCAACCAGGCCCGAGTCAGTACCGACCACGGCCGCACCTGGTCCGAACCGATCATCATTTCGGGCGATGGCGTAACCGGGGACCTCGGCTATCCTTCGACTGTCGAATTGGCCGACGGCACGCTGCTCAGCGTGTGGTATGAAGTGGTCAAGGGCGCCAGGCTCGCCACTCTCCGGCAGGCCCGTTGGCGATTGTCGTAGGTCGCCCGCCCGGCAGTTGTGACTTCCAGAGTCATTTGTTGCGACATCTGGCTGTCCAAAGTAAATTGCGCCGAATGAGCGTTGCACATGGTCGAGCGTGGTTGGTCGTCGCCATCCTTGTGGCTCCGTCGGCGATCGCCGAGGACGCGGTCGAATTCAACCGCGATATCCGCCCAATCCTTGCCGATGCCTGCTTCCGCTGCCACGGCCCCGATTCGGCCGCCCGCCAGGCTGAATTGCGACTGGACGACGAGCAATCCGCCAAAGGCAAGCGGGAGCATGGAAGCGCTATCGTGCCGGGGAAGCTCGCCGACAGCCAGTTGTGGCGGCGAATCACGTCGCCCGAGGCCGACGAGCGCATGCCGCCGGCCGAATCGGGAATCCGGTTGACCGACCGCCAGATCGATACACTCCGCCGCTGGATCGAGCAAGGGGCGATGTGGCAGCGTCATTGGGCTTTCATCCCGCCTCAGCAGGCGATTCCACCCGCGTCGCACTGCCCGCCGCGAATGCTCAGCCCGATCGACGCCTTCATTCACGCTCGCCTGGCCCAGGAAGGCCTCAACCCCGCTCCTCCCGCCGATGCGCACACGCTTTTGCGGCGGGTCACGCTCGACCTGACCGGCCTGCCGCCGACGCCCGAGGAAACTGCGGCCTTCCATGCCGACCGCTCGCCCGACGCTTATGAGCGCGTCGTCGATCGGCTGCTCGCTTCTCCCCGCTACGGCGAGCGGATGGCGGTCCGCTGGCTCGATGCGGCCCGCTACGCCGATACGCACGGCTACCAGAGCGACGGCGAGCGGCACATGTGGCGGTGGCGCGACTGGGTCATCGAAGCTTTCAACGCCAACCAGCCGTTCGACCAGTTCACGATCGAGCAGCTCGCGGGCGACTTGCTGCCGCGGGCGACGCTCGACCAGCGAATCGCGACCGGCTTCAACCGCAATCACCGCGGCAACGGCGAAGGGGGGATCATCCCCGAGGAATATGCCGTCGAGTACGTTGTCGATCGAGTCGAAACAACGAGCACGGTCTGGCTCGGCCTGACGATGGGCTGCGTCCGCTGCCACGACCACAAGTTCGATCCGTTCACGCAGCGCGAGTTTTACCAGCTCTACGCGTTTTTCAATAACGTGCCCGAGAAAGGCCGGGCGGTGAAGTCAGGAAATTCGCCGCCCTATATTGTTGCGCCGACGCGGCTGCAGCTGGCGGAGCTCCAGCGACTTGAAGCAGTGAAGGATGCCGCGCTCTCGGAGTGGTTCAATAAGCATTTCGATCGCGCGCACGAACTTTGTCGTGCCTGGGCGCGAGATTACCAGCCAACCGGTCGGGAGCAGGAGGTTTTTCCGTTTGGCGAACCTGTGGCGCGTTTTGACTTCAATAACGGCCTGGAAGCCTTTGCAAATAGCAACGACAAGGGCAAGCTTGTCGCAAAGGGTGGCCCGCCTGTCATTGCCGATGGCGTGCAGGGCAAGTCGCTGGCCTTCGATGGTCGCTGGTTCGCCGAAGCCGGCGACGTGGGCGATTTCGACCTCTTTGACCGCTTTACGATTTCGGCCTGGGTGTGGATCGACGAAGGGGGCGGCGGCACGATCGTGTCGCGGATGACCGATGTCCGCGAGGGAGACGGCTACAGCCTCGCGATCGTTGGCGGCAAACTCGAATTCAACCTGGTCAAGCGCTGGCTGGACGACGCGCTGCGAGTCGAATCGCGCGACTCCATTGCGCCTGGGAAGTGGCACCATGTGGGGGCGACCTTTGGCGGCTTTCGCGGCGATCGTCTGGAGTCGTCCGTGCGCCTGTTTATTGATGGCAAAGACGTGGCTCGCGAGACATTGCTGGCCGAGCTCAACCAGCCATTCAAGGTCAAGGAACCTCTGCGGATCGGCGGCGGTGGCGGGCCGGAAATGCGGTTCCGTGGCCGCATCGACGACGTTTGCGTGTTTCCAATAGAGGTGCCATGGCATCAATTCGACGAATTGGCGGTCAGTAAGGGCATCGAACAGCTGGTAAGCCGCGTTCGGACGGAGAAATCTTGGGATGCGGCGTACTACAAGCTCTTTAGCTACTTCATGTGTCACCATTCTCCCGATGATATCCGAATTAAGTTCGAGCAGGCCGAGACAGCACAGACGGCATGGCATGAATACGATCGGTCCCTGCCCACCGTCATGGTGATGGAGGAAATGGAATATCCGCGGCCAGCTCACGTACTCAAGCGTGGTCAGTACGATCAGCCGGGCGAGGAAGTCGGGCCCGGCGTGCCGCAGTTGCTGCCGCCGCTCGCGGGCTTGCCGAAAAATCGCCTGGGCCTGGCCCGCTGGCTCGTCGATCCGCGGCATCCACTCACCAGCCGGGTGACGGTCAACCGCTTCTGGCAGATGTACTTTGGCAGCGGGCTGGTGAAGACCGCTGAAGACTTCGGGACGCAGGGCCAGTGGCCACTTCATCCGGAGCTGCTTGACTGGCTGGCCACCGACTTCATCCACAGCGGCTGGGACGTCAAGGCGATGCAGCGGCGGATCGTCACCAGCCACGCCTATCGCCAGTCCTCGCGCGTCACAGCGTCGCTTGCCAGCCGCGATCCCGAGAATCGCCTGCTCGTGCGTGGGCCGCGACTGCGGCTGTCGGTCGAGATGGTCCGCGATCAGGCGCTGGCGGCCTCGGGCCTGCTCGTCGAGCAGGTTGGCGGCCCCTCCGTCAAGCCGCCCCAGCCGCCGGGCCTGTGGAGCGAGCTGACGGGCGGCGACGACTACGAGCCTGGCAAGGGTGCCGATCATTACCGCCGCAGCCTCTATACGTTTTGGAAGCGGACGATTCCGCCGCCCTCGCTGGCGGTATTCGACGCCGCAACGCGCGAATTCTGCACGGTCCGCGAAACACGCACCAATACGCCGCTGCAAGCTCTCACCCTGCTCAACGATCCAGCGTACGTCGAAGCAGCCCGCATGCTTGCCCAGCGGGTGATGCGCGAGGAAAGCGATCCAGCCCAACGACTGACAAGGGCCTTCCTGCTCGTCATGGCCCGCGAGCCGACGCCGGGCGAACTGGCTGTCCTTACAGCCAGCCACGCACGCCACCGAAACCGCTTTGCCGGTGCTCCCGGCGAAGCCGCGAAGCTGCTCGCCGTCGGCCAGTCCCCTGCCGATGCAACCTGGCCGGCCGACGAACTGGCCGCATATTCCACTATGTGCAGCACCCTCCTCAACCTCGACGAAGCCGTGACGAAGGAGTGAAACATGAGGAGCTTGCTTACCCGCCGCAATCTGCTCGGCCACATGGCCACCGGCATGAGCGCCGCGGCATTGGCCTCGCTCCTGGAGCAAGATGGCCTGACCGCCGAAAGCGCGAATTCGCTCCCTCATTTTCCACCCAAAGCCAAACGCATCATCTATCTCTTCCAGTCCGGCGCGCCGTCGCAGATGGACCTGTTCGACTACAAGCCCAAGCTGGCCGACCTGCGCGGCACGGAATTGCCCGACTCGATCCGCCAAGGCCAGCGGCTCACGGGCATGACCTCGCGGCAGACGAGTTTCCCCATTGCTCCGAGCAAGTTCCGCTTTGCCCAGCACGGCCAGAGCCGGGCCTGGGTCAGCGACCTCTTGCCGCATACGGCCGGCGTGGTCGATGACCTGTGCTTTATCAAGTCCCTCCACACGGAAGCGATCAATCACGACCCGGCGATAACGTTCTTTCAGACCGGGGCTCAGCTCGCTGGCCGACCCAGCATCGGCTCGTGGCTGGCCTATGGCCTGGGCAACGAAAGCCGCGACCTGCCGGCGTTTGTCGTGCTTGTTTCGCAAGGCTCCGGCAACATGGCCGACCAGCCGCTCTACGACCGCCTGTGGGGGAGCGGCTTTTTGCCGACGAAATACCAGGGGGTGAAGTTCCGGGCCGGCGGCGACCCGGTGCTCTTTCTTTCCAATCCGCCGGGCATCGACGCGTCTGCCCGCCGCCAGCAGCTCGACGATCTGGCCCGGCTGAACCAACTCAAGCTCGACGAAGTTGGCGACGCCGAAATCGCCACGCGCATCAGCCAGTACGAACTGGCCTTCCGGATGCAAACCAGCGTCCCCGAGCTGGCCGATCTCTCAGGCGAAGATGCTAAAACGCTCGCCACCTACGGTCCTGAGGTCCAGCGGCCCGGCAGCTATGCCCACAACTGCCTGCTCGCCCGCCGGCTGGCCGAACGCGGCGTGCGGTTCGTGCAGCTCTTCCATCGCGGCTGGGACCAGCACACAAAGTTGCCGCAGCAAATTGAAGGCCAGTGCCGCGATACCGACCAGCCGACCGCTACGCTCATCGCCGATCTGAAACAGCGCGGCCTGCTGGAAGACACGCTGGTCGTCTGGGGTGGCGAGTTCGGCCGCACGGTCTATTGCCAGGGCAAACTGACCGCCGACGATTACGGCCGCGACCATCATCCGCGGTGTTTCACCGTTTGGCTCGCCGGAGCCGGCGTGAAAGCGGGCACGTCGTTCGGCCAGACCGACGACTTCTCGTACAACATCGCGGCTGACGACGTTCATGTCCACGATTTTCATGCCACGATTCTGCACCTGTTGGGCATCGACCACACCCGCCTCACGTTCCGCTTCCAGGGCCGCGACTTCCGGCTAACCGACGTGCATGGGAAGTTGGTCAAGGAAGTCTTGGCTTGAGTGACTAACTTGGACCGACATCACTTCTTCGTGTGCTCCTTGAAAAACTTCACAAATAGCGCAGGGGCTTCGGGCGGGAAGTTGTGGGCGCCCGGGTGAATCAGCGTCACCACCGGTGTGCCGGTTTTGGAGGGGTAGAGCGTACACCACTTGGCCCACTCCGAGCCGGCTGGCTCGCAGCCGTTGAGCTTGCGCAGCGTTTCCATCGCCGCCTGCTGCCACTCGTATTTGACGAGCGGGTCCTTCTCGCCGGCCAGATGCAGCACCGGCTTAGGCGCCAGATCCGCCAGGCGTTTGTTCCACTCGGCACCCGGACCAGCCGCGGCTGAAGGGGCCATGGCAGCAAACACCTCGCCGCGCGTGCGCCAGAGCAGATAGGTGAAGCCGCCCCCGTTGGAATGGCCGGTGGCGTAGATGCGGCTTTCGTCCACCCTGTAGTCGGACTTCAGCGTGGCGAGAACCGCGTCGAAAAACTTGAGATCGCGATCCCCCTGGGCTCCCGGCCCTAGTTGCCAGCCGGGCCTTCTCCCTTCCGGGTCGGTCAAGCGGCCGGGCGTATTGAGTCCCTGCATATAAACGACGATCGCTTCCGGCCAGACATCATGGTAGTGAAACATCACGGCCGCCCGCTGCATCGTGCCGCCGTGTCCATGAAAGGCGAAGACAACGGGAGCCGGCGTGGAAATTGCGGCAGCCGGCGCATAAAGCAGGGCCTCCCGAGCCGTTTCGCCTACTTTCCACTCACGCCGCGCAAGGTCTTTCAGTACCGCCTCCGCCCGCCTCGCGCCACGCGCCTGTGCCGGCTGTTCGGGCGGCGCCTGAGCGGCGGCTAGATTCGCCATCAAGATGGATGTGAACGCGATTCCAATAGCAATCACGCGTGTAGAGAACATTGTGAATCATCCGAAAGGTTGTCCAATTGCGACGCGCCGGAGCGCGTTTGTTGCCGGTTATTTAGTTTGGTTTATCGGAACTCTTAAGTACTCAATCAAATCCGCCATCTCCTGTTGCGAGATCTTTTGTTCGAGCCCCTCGGGCATCAGCGATTTACCGCTCGATGTGATTTCTTCAATCTCGCTGCGGAGGACGGTGTCTTCACGGTTCTCGGCCCTACGCAGCGTCAAGCCAGCGTCGGTTTCCGCGGCGATCAAGCCGGTGAGTACCCGACCGTCGGCCAGCCGCACCGAATAGTCGAGAAAGTTTGGCGAGACTTCGCGGTTGGGATCGAGCACGTGGATCAGAATCTCCTGCGGCGAGCGGTGCTGAATCGTCGCCAGGTTCGGGCCGACTTCCTGCCCCTCGCCGCCGAACTTGTGGCAGTTCACACATTCGCGGCGATAGACAATGGCGCCCCGCGCCGCATCGGCCCGGAGCGATATTGCGGCCTGATACTTGTCGAGCACGTCCTTCCGCGGACCAAGCGCCACCGCCGCGAGCACTTTCTTTGCCCGGGCCGCCAACTGCTCGTCCCTTAGCAATCCCAAGCGCGACCGCTGCGGGATCGAAAGCTGAGCCGGCGGAATGTCCCCATTTTCCAGGGCGGCGATCAGGGCCTCATGCCACAGCGGCCGGCTCAGGAGCACGTTGACCGATTCCTCGCGCAGGGGCGGAGTGAATCGCTTCCAGCGAGCGATGCATTCCGCCGCCACCTGCGTCTCGTTAAACGTGGCCAGCACGCGGAGTGCCCCCTGCTGGACCTCGCGGGGCTCGACGGGCTCAAGAGCCGACAACAGGACGCCATGTGCTTCCGACCAGTCAGTCCAGCGAACCAGATAGAGCGCCGCAACCCGGTCGGCCGGCGGCCTCGAGTCAGTTCGTGCGAGGTCGCCCGCTTCGCGCATGAGTTGCCGAACTCCATCGCGCGCGTCGGCATCCAATTCGGCGATCTTGACTGACAGCCGCTCGCGGCGGCGCGACAATCCTTCGCCCAGGCCGGCCAGTGCGGCATACCGAATCGCCGCTCGTTGGCTCCCTTGCAAGCGCGCCACGTCGCTCAATATCTGACGAATCGCGGCACCATCTCCCTGCCCGGCGGCAATGCTTGCTAGAGTCCGGGTCAAATCGCAATATCCGCTGGTGATGTCCGATCGGTCCGCGTAATCCAGCAAGTCCCTTACCGCCACCGGAGCATGGTCAACTGCCGAGCTGGCGATTGCCGCTCGCAGCCACGGATCCTGTTGATAGCGAACGCCCAGGTAGGTGAGCACGTTTGTCGGCTGACTTTCGATCTGCCCCATGGCTAGCGCCACTTGCATGCGGACGGCAGCGTCGGAATCGTTGGTGAGCTTCATCGCCATGTCGACGAGCGAAGAATTCTGAGCGAATTGCGTTTCGGCAAGCGCCAGCGCATGGCGGCGAACGTCCGGCTGATCGTCGACCATCGCCGCCAAGAACTCGTCCTTGGTCAGCCCGGCCAGCGAATTCAGCAGATGCAAAGCGTGCAGCCGCGCCTGCTGAGACGGACTCCGCCGCAGGACCTCTCGCAAGGCCTCAGCAGCCGACTGATCCTGCCGCTCGATCAATAATCGCTGGGCTGTTTCGCGATACCAGCTGTGCGGACTTTCCAGTTGGGCGACAAGTTCGGCGGTTGTTGCGGTCGAGAGTTTGGGGGGCTTGGGGAGAGTAAAGTCGGGCGGAGCGACCCGGTAGATGCGGCCGCGATCCTTGCCGTTGGTCAAGTCGAGCTTCGCTTTGATGTCGTCGGGGATCGACCAGGGATGCTCGATCGTCTCGCGGTACATGTCGATGACGTGCAGCGTGCCGTCCGGTGCGTTGACGAAGTTCACCGGCCGGAACCAATTGTCGCGCGAGCGGATGAACTCCGTGTTTTCGTCGGCCCGGCGGCTCTTGAACGTGACGCCGTCCCGCGTGAGGACCTGCCGGTGAACGAGGTTGCCGGCCACTTCGCCGATGAACACATTGCCGCGGAACTCAGGCGGATAAGCGCCGCCGCGATAGATGGTCACGCCGCTGGAGCTTGTCCAATAACCCGCGCCGATCAGCTCGCTCCGCGGCATGGCCTGTCCTTCGAGCGCCCAGCGCTGGGCCCGGAAGACGCGCCACGGCTCGGGCGGGCTCAGGCGAAAGACCCGCAACTGGTCGCCCGATTCGGCGCAGTCGTGAATGACGCTCGGGGGGACGAAATGCGGATTGCGGGCCAGGTAGCGCTGCTCCAGGACGACGTGCTGGACCGGATTGCGAATGTTGCAGACAAACCGGTTGCCCCAGTCGTCGAAAGTGTTGCCAAACCGCTCGCCCCCGCTGATCGCTTCGAGCTTCTCAGTGACCGGATCGAAGCGGAAGTCGCGGCGAGAGAGATCAACAGTAGGCACACTCCGTGTGCCGTTATCGTCCGACGGCACACGAAGTGTGCCTACTACTTTGCCGCCGTTACCGGCCGCCGCGCCATAAATCTTATTATCCAGGCCCCACCGCAGGTTGTTCATAATCGCCTGGACGTTGTATCGCCCAAAGCCGGTGAAGACCTTGCGGCGAACATCGGCCTTGCCGTCCGCGTTGGTGTCCTTGAAATACCAGATGTCCGGGGCAGCGGCGACAAACACGCCCCCTTTCCAGCAGCAGGCCGACGTGGGCCAGGCGAGCTGGTCGGCGAATATCGTTGATTGGTCGAACCGGCCATCGCCGTCGGTGTCTGCGAGCAGCCGCACCGTGCCGGGAAACTCCTTGGGCTCGGTGTTCTTCTCCTCGGGATACGGATAATCCCGCATTTCCACGACATAGGCCCGGCCGTCTTCGTCGTAGGCCACATCCACCGGGCTGGCCACGTGCGGCTCGGCCGCGATCAGCTGCATCCGAAAGCCGTGCAGAACCTCGAAGGTCGCCTCGGCCTGCTCGGGCTCGGTTGGCGGGACGCGGGGAAACGGCTCATCCGCAGCGGCCGGCGTTAGAAGGACGAGCAGCGTCAGGCACGGAAGGCGACTTATCGACATGGGATTCCTCCGCCCCATTTAAGGCGACCCTCGCCACGGAAACAATGACGCCGGAATTCGCGATGCGTTCAAATGACTGGATAAACTTGCGACCGGGGTCGCTGCCCCTTTAGAATACGGCGGTTGAGCCCATTCCCAGCAGGCCAGCCCGAAGGATCGCCACGCAATCGGCCAGCCGTCATGTCGCATTCGGCCAACCCTTGCCGCCTCCTGACTGCCGCCGTGGCCGCATTGTTCTTTGGCCCGGCTGCTGGCGCGCCAGTAAAGGGCGACACGTTCGTCCTGGTGAACGGGGGGCGAATCGAAGGACAATGGCTCAATCAGGACGAGCAGCCGCCGAAGGAGTATCTGGTCCTTACGTCCAGCGGTCTGAAGGCCAGCGTCCAAGTCACCCAGGTGCGAGAGGTGCTCCGGCAGACGCACCTTCAAGCGGAATATGCCAGGCGGGCGGCCGCCAGTGCCGACACTCCCGAAGGACAGTGGCAGCTTGCCGAATGGTGCCGGCAGCAGTCGCTGTTCGACGAGCGGCGGCTTCACTTGCGGCGAGTGATTGAGTTGGATCCGAATCACAACTACGCCCGCCGGGCCCTGGGCTTTCAATTCCTCGACGGCCAGTGGGTCACGCAGGCCGATTTCCGCCGCGGCGAGGGCTACGAACTCTATAAAGGGAAGTGGCGCACGCCGCAGGACATTGAAATTCTGGAAGAGCAGGCCCGCCTCGATCAGGCCCACAAGGACTGGCTGAAGAGGCTCCGCCGCTACCGGGCCGAGCTGGACGATCCGGCAAGAGCCAAGCTCGGCATGGAGTCGCTCACCGGCATCAAGGACCCGATCGCCGTGCGGCCGATCGTGGCAATGATGGTCCGCGAGCGCGTCCGCCGGGTGAAGATGCTCTATGCCGACGTGCTGGCCGGCATCGACTCGAGCGATGCCGTGGGCGCTCTGGTCGAGCGGGTGCTGTACGATCCCGATGAGGAGATGTTCCATTATTGCCTGGCTCGTCTGATTGACCGCCAGCCGCCGCGACTGGCCGATCCGCTGATTACCGCGCTCAAGGGCAAGAGCAACGCGACGGTGAACCGCGCCGCAGCCGCCCTGGCGCGGGTGGGCGATCCGGAAGCGATTGGACCGCTGATCGATGCCTTGATCACGACGCACACGCAATACATCCCGGGCCGCAACCCCGATTCGACGACGGCCACCTTTGCCGGCGGCCAGCATTCGGTGTCGCAAGGCGGCGGCCCCGAAGTTCGAATCATGCACATCCGCAATCAGCACGTGTTGGGCGCGCTGACCAAATTGACCGGGGCCAATTTCGACTACGATCAGAAAAGCTGGCGCTACTGGCACGCTCAGGAAAAAAAGGCCCGCGAAGCGCGAGAGCCCGTGGCCGACGCGCGGCGGCAATGACGCCGGTACAGGTCCCCATGGCGCTCGTCACCCACGTCCAGCATCCCCTGATCGAACACCACCTGTGCCGCCTGCGCGACAAAACCACCGGCCCGCTCGAATTCCGCCAGCTTATCCAGCGGCTGTCGACGCTGCTCGCGTATGAAGCGACGCAGGACCTGCTGCTTCGCGGAGTCGAATTCGAAACACCTCTAGTCCCCACCAAGGGACAAGCTCTTTCGCAGCGGATCGGCCTGGTCCCCATTCTGCGGGCCGGTTTGGGCATGGTCGATCCGATCCTGAGTCTGATTCCAACCGCCGAGGTGTGGCACCTGGGCCTCTATCGCGACGAAGAGACTGCGCGGCCCGTCGAGTATTACAGCAAGCTCCCGAAGACCAGCCCGGTCGATGTGGCCCTGGTCGTCGATCCGATGCTGGCGACGGGCGGATCCATCTCCGCGGCCCTCGAAACGCTCGCCCGCTGGGGCGTGCCCCAATTGAAAGTCCTCTCGGTCATCGCCTCGCAGCACGGCGTGGACACGGTCGCCAGCCAGTTCCCGGAGGCCCAAATCTACGTCTGTGCGATTGACCCCCAGCTCAACAGCCGCAAGTTCATCGTGCCCGGCCTGGGCGACGCGGGCGATCGCATTTTCAACACGCTCCGCTGACCAAGCTTTCTCCTGTCACCTTTCTCCTGGCTTCTTGAGCTGCACCTGTGGAACGCTCCATCAGCCTGCTGGGCTACGTTGTGCTAATTCTGCTGGCGTGGGCGATGAGCTCCAACCGCCGCTTGTTTCCGTGGCGGATTGTGCTGGCCGGGACGGTGCTTCAGTTCGCCTTGGCCTTATTCACTCTCCGCACCCCGCCGGGCCGCGTGATCTTCAAGTGGATTGGTGACTTCTTCGACCAGATGCTCACGTTCACCGACGCCGGATCGAAGTTCGTGTTCGGCGAGCACTACGCGGACCATTACTTTGCCTTCAAAGTACTGCCGACCATTATCTTTTTTTCCTGCTTTATGACGGTCCTTTATTACTTGGGGATCATGCAGCTCGTCGTCAAATGGATGGCGTGGGTCATGCAAAAAACGCTGGGCACATCGGGAGCCGAAACGCTGTCCGCCGCCGCCAACGTGTTTCTCGGCCAGACCGAGGCGCCGCTGGTGATCAAGCCCTATCTGCCCGGTATGACCGTCTCGGAGCTGAACGCGGTGATGATCGGCGGCTTTGCGAATATCTCGGGCGGTGTGCTGGCGGCATTTGCAGGCATGGGCATCGATGCCGGCCACCTCGTCACGGCGTCCGTCATTTCCGCGCCGGCGAGCCTCCTGATCGCGAAGATCATCGAACCCGAGACTGACTTGCCGCAAACGCTGGGGACGGTCAAGCTCGTCGTTCCGCCGATCGGAGCGAACGTGATCGAAGCCGCAGCAATCGGCACGATCGACGGCCTGAAGCTCGCCCTGAACGTCGCCGCCATGCTGATCGCCTTCATGGCCCTGATCGCGCTGGGCGATTTCTGCGTGCAGTGGGTCGGCGATCAGACCGCCTATTGGACGGGCTGGCAATGGGCCGATACCTGGTCGCTGAAAAACGCCCTGGCCACGACCTTCGCGCCGTTGGCCTGGCTCTTGGGCATTCCCTGGCAGGATTGCGGACATGCCGGCGAGCTCCTGGGAACAAAAATGTTCGCCAACGAATTCATAGCCTACGAACAACTGAGCAAGTGGATGAAGGCCGATTCGGGCGTTGAGCTGACCGAGCGCAGCAAGATCATTCTCACCTACGCCCTCTGCGGCTTCTCGAACTTTGCCTCGATCGGCATTCAGATCGGCGGCCTGGGTGGCATGGCCCCCGAGCGCCAGAGCGACCTCGCTCGGCTCGGACTGCGGGCGATGCTGGGCGGCACGCTGGCAACGCTGATGACCGCGACGATCGCGGGAATGCTGCTTTGAACCTTAAACCTTGAACTTGGCACCTTGAACTATTCTTTGACCTTGGACTTTGGACCTTGGACCTTCGACTTTTTCGACTTCCCCTTTTCGTCCAATTTGAAAGCCCCCGGCAACAGGTCCCACAAGTTTCCTTCGACGATCTTGTCGGGATTCTCGACATCGACGATGTAGATCGGCAGGTCCGGGTTGAACTCCGAGAGCACCTGGCGGCAGGCGCCACAAGGCATCGACCCGCCCTGCGTGGCAATCGCCATGCATTCGAACTGTTTCTCGCCGGCGGTGATGGCGGCGAAGACCGCCGACCGCTCGGCACAGACTGCCAGGCCGTAGCTGGCATTCTCGACGTTGCACCCCAGGAACGTCTTGCCGCTGGCGGTCCGCACGGCGGCTCCCACCAGGAACTTGGAATAGGGGGCATAGGCCCGCTGGCGGATTTCGATCGCCTGCCGGATCAGTTCGTCACGTAGGTCTCGTTTCACCGCTCGATCCTTTCGCTGGGCAAAAGTTCGTCGCGCCGCTGGCGCACCTGCCGCCGCATCGCCGGAAACAATTCGGCAATGTCGTCAGGCAACACCGGCAACTGCACACGCTTCATCACGTGATTCAACCGGACGAGCAGCGTGTTGTCCTGACCATAATCAGACAAGAACCGCTCGCGATTGAACCGCGGAATGAACATTTCTAAACGATCGGTAGTGCACGTGGCAAGCCGGTTAATAGCCGCTTGTACAGTTGCCGGATCAACCCGGTCGAGTGCCGCGTAGTAGTTGTCCAGTCGCCCTGGCTCTTCCTCGGCCAGCACCGCATCGAGCAATAGCTCCACGAGGATATGGCCGAGGAAACTCGGCCGAAAGCCCTCGTCGCCGGGCAGCACGCGGCGAATCTCGACGGCAAAGGCCAGTTGCAACGCGTTGAATGCCTCCGTCTGGTGAAACCACTCGTCGTCGTGATGGTGCTGAATCACGCCGCGAGCCAGCGCCGCCAGTTGCGGATCAGCATCGGCCGCAAACTCCGCTGCCCGCCGCGCCCGCAGCCGCATCTTGCGGTCGATCACGCTCAGCCAGTCGGGCGCGGCCGTGCCCGCCAGGAAATACGGCTCATCGGTGAAGCGAAAGCCGTGAGCGAGGTAGTTCATTTCGCGCTACCGATGGCCGCTAGTCGTACCAAATCTTGACAAAGATCACGTGAACCTGCCGATCGTCTTCGTACGGCACATACAGAACGGCAAGTGGATCGGAAACGACATAGCGAGCGCGATCTGATGTCGCCCTTCCGACTCCATACGGCGTCTCGGCCAACACTTCGTCAATTAGGTCTGACGCATCAGCAATTTCTTGCCTGATCCTGGGATTCTCGTTCCACAACTCGGCCAGCCTCGCCTCGGCACTTTCAGTCCACACGACCGTATAGCGGTGCATTTCAGGATTTCTCCTGACCCCGCAACCGATCGAAGACCTCTTTCGTGGTGGACCAACGTTTGGATCGCTCCGCCTCACGTTCTGCGAGGGCGATTTCCTCCGGCGTAAACGGGCATTGCTCGGGCGTGAAGATGCGGCCCTTGGCAGATACAAACCCAGCTACGCTGCCGTCCGAGCGGCAAATGGCGACCGGCTCCGTGGATTTGGCCAGAATCGACTCTTGTTCGGACGTGAGGGTGATCTGGGTCACGGAATTCGCCTCATTCATCACTCGACTGAACCTACTGAATTATAGCACTCAAGAACTGCCCTTCGTGCAAAAGTAACCGATCCAGCACCTTGATGGGTAGCACTGACCAGACACGACTGTAAGCGGACAATGCCATTCCGAGATTCTCGGGATCAATTGCCAGCAAGCGATCAGCTTCGTCAGACGCTCTAGAAATGTCGGCGCGGATTGCGGGGTTGCTATTCCACATTGCCGCCAACCGCGCTTTGGCCTCCGGCTTCCAAGTCACGGTAAATCGATTCATGAGCGTGTCGACTCACGCAGCGACTCCAAGACCTCTTGGGTGGTAAGCCAGGGGCCGCGTGAATTCAGTCCGCGCTCTGCTTCTGAAACTTCCTCGGGAGTAAAGCCGGGATTGCGCGGTGGCAAGTGAATTGTGGATGTTACCCAGCCCGCAATGCTCCCATCTGGATAACAAATGCGCACCGGTTCAACCGCAGCATCCACGATCTCAGCTTGCTCGGGTGTCAAAGTAATCCGGGTCATGGAATTCCTCACTTGCATCGTTGCTTGTTGGCTGCTTGGTCAATTATACATCCCCGAGGTCGGCAGGCGCCGCAATATTTCATCCCACTTTCGTCCACGCTCCGCTCTTGGCGCTGGCCAGCACCGCGTCGCATATCTTCTGCGTTTCCAGGGCGTCGCGGAACGTGGGGCCGGCCGGCTTCCCCTTGGCCAAGCCGCCCAAGAAGTCGGCGACCTGGTGGACGAAGCTCGTCTCATACCCAACCGCCAGGCCCGGCACCCACCACTTGCCCATGTAAGGGTGGTCGCCGTCGGTCACGTGAATGCTCCGCCAGCCCCGATAGGGGCCCTCGTCGCGATGATCGAAGTACGAGAGCCGGTGCAGGTCGTGCAGGTCCCACTTGATGCTCGCCTTTTCGCCATTGATTTCGAGCGTATAGAGGGCCTTGTGGCCGCGGGCGTAGCGCGTGCTCTCGAACAGGCCCAGCGAGCCGTTCGTGAAGCGGCAGAGAAACGCGCAGGCGTCGTCGATGCCGACCTTCTCCACCTTGCCCGTCAGGTTGTGCTTCCGCTCCTTGATGAACGTCTCGGTCATCGCGCTGACGCTGCCGATGCCGCCGTTGAGCCAGATGGCCGTGTCGATGCAGTGGGCCAAAAGGTCCCCCGTCACGCCGCTGCCGGCCGCGGCCACGTCCAGCCGCCACAGCCCTTGGCCGCCTTGCGGCAAATCAGCCGAGATCGTCCAGTCCTGCAAAAAGTTGGCCCGGTAGTGAAAGATCTTGCCGAGCTTGCCGCTGTCGATGATCTGCTTGGCGAACGTCACCGCCGGCACGCGGCGATAGTTGTACCAGACGATGTTGGCCACGCCCGCCTTCTCCACCGCCTGGCACATCTCCTCCCCTTCGGCCGCGTTCATGGCCAACGGCTTCTCGCAGAGAATCGCCTTCCCCGCCTGGGCCGCGGCGATGGCGATCTCCTTGTGCAGATTGTTCGGCGTGCAGATATCGACCGCGTCGATGTCCTTGCGGGTTAGCAGCTTCTTCCAATCGGTCTCAACCGACTCATAGCCCCACTTCGCGGCAAAAGCCTTGGCCTTCTCGCCGTCGCGGGCACACACGGCCTTCAAGACCGGCTGGTACTCGATGTCGAAATAATGGGCGACGTTGGCATAGGCGTTCGAATGGGCCCGGCCCATAAAGCCGTAACCGATCATCCCGATGTTGTAGGGCCTGGTCATGCGTCATTTGTCCCTTGTCAGTGGTCACTTGCCGATTTCAGTTGCCGAGGCGGTCAGTTTAAGCATTCGGGCGGACGGCTGCGAGTCGCCGGGGTGGAGGCCAAGTATCATGCTCGGCATGCCACGTCCGGGCCTGGGTGCCACGTCCCACGCTTGCGTGGGCGTGTGGTATGGGCCGCCCCTGAACAGTCCTCATCCAGGTGGTCCCAAGTCCGGCGTGCCCACCTATGACCCATCCGTGCGAACAATCGCGAATCACTAAACTTCGCGCAGTTTCGATTCAAAATCCACCGCTAAATAACTTCCAAAACATTGCTCCACAACCACTTGCGCCACTGTCGAATCGCCATAGGCAAAATGCCTGTTTAGCGACTGGAGTTTCTCCCTCCCACTCCGGCAAACCCACACTTGCGAGGAACCAACCTCTGGACGCGCCTTGGCGCTGAACAGGTCCCATTGATTCGCTCCACAGCCGATAGAACTGCTTGTTTTCGTAGCGGAAGTCGCCAGACTTCCGGGATCGTCGGTGATTCGACTGCCCGAGTTCTGGCGAATTCCGCTACGAGCTGTTTGCTGCCAGGAGGTCAATGCATACATCGCCGAGTTTTGCCATCTTAACCCTAGTCGCCACAACGAGTTATGCCACGGACCGGCAAAAAATGGCGGTTGAGGCTTTCCAACCAGCCGCTCTTCCCCAGAAGTCCCAAGCGTACACTGATCCAGCTCACTCGCTGCGCGCATGCCAGTGTACATCTATGATGCGCCGGGCCGCCATTTTATTTCCCGCCCCAGCCGATTTCTTGCCCTAGCCCCTAGCCTCTAGCCCCTCTCCTTCCCGAACCGCTGATCGACAATCGGCGTATCTGCCGGCAACGCAATGCGGTTCAAATCGACGATCTTTCCATCCACCACCAGCTCGATGTGGGTCGTCGAGCTTGCGGGAGCGTAGTGGACGAGAACCCCCGCCTGCGTCTCGGCATAGTGCCAGTGGCTCGCCGGGCTGCGCACCAGGATGACGGGCGCTCCCTTGCTTTTGACCTTCAAAAGATGCGGCCAGGCCGCCTCGAACTCCTCCCGTTTTGTAAACGGGATGTGATGGATCACCAGGTCCAACAAACTCCCCTGAATTGTCCCAGCTTGCTTCCGCAGTGGCTCCAGCTCCTTGGGCCAGCTCGCCGGCCAGGCCCCCGTGCGGCTGACGGCCCAATCCGCATACACCCATCTCGCCGTCCCCAAGGCAACAGCCCCAAAAACCAAAGCCGTTCGTCGGTTCATGTAGTTCTCCACGAATGCGGACCGTTCGCGCAGGCGGACTGGCAGAAACGCACTAGCCCACGTATTAGACGGCGAACATACTCGTTCGTTTCCAAATTGTTACTGCCCGACGGCGGCCAGGAAAAAGCGGAGTATTGGGCGCATTAACCCCGACTGAAGCCAGGGGCTGACGGGCGGAAGCCTGCTGAAGAGACAGTCCGACTTCCGACCTCTCCGCCACTACGGCTTGATATCCATTCCCCAGTCTGTGTGGTCCGGGCCGGGCCAGGGATCGACGAACGAGCGCTCGGCCCAGGCGGTCCAGGCGGATTCGAGTTTGGCGGCGAGGTCCGCGTGGTCCTTGATGAGGTCGTGCTGCTCGGTCCGGTCGGCTTCCATGTCAAAGAGCTGCCAGGGCTGTTTGTGGCGCTGGACCAGCTTCCACTTGCCGTCGCGGACCGCTTTGTTCCCTTCGTGCTCCCAGAAGATGGGGGTTTTTCGCGCGAGCGGCTGGCCGGCAAACGCGGGGCGGAGGCTGGTCCCTTCCATCGGCAGAATGGCATTGCCGTTACGTTCGCGCGGATAGGTCGCGCCGGACAGGTCCACGGCCGTGGCCATGAGGTCGATCAGGTGGCCCGGCTGCTTTTCGAATTGGCCGCGGCGGCTTTCGGCGATTTCCGCGGGCCAGTGGGCAATGAGCGGCGTGGCGATGCCCCCTTCGTGCGTGAAGTGCTTGTAGCGGGCAAACGGCGTGTTATTGAGCGTGGCCCAGTTCATCCCCAGCAGCACGCGCGACTGCGGGCCGCCGATCGGGCCTTGCCCTTCGGTGACGCCGGTTGGGCCCCCTTCTGCATTGCCGCCGTTGTCGGCCAGAAAGAGGATCAGCGTGTTGTCGTAGACGCCGCGCTCTTTCAATCCGGCGACGAGCGTGCCCATCGCATGGTCGATGCGGTCGATCATCGCCGCATAGGTGGCCATCATTTCCACGAAGCGCTCCTGCCGGTCGGCGGGGCGGGTGTCCCAGGCGGGCGACTCAGAGGGCCGCGGAGCGAGCGGCCAGCGGGCATCGACCAGGCCCGACTCGATCTGCCGGGCATGACGCTCGGCCCGGAGCTTGTCCCAGCCGGCCCGGTAGCGGTCCTTGTACTTGTCGATGATCTCGCGCGGGGCGCGGAGCGGGAAATGGGCGGCGCCCTGAGCGATGTAAAGGAAGAACGGCTTCTTCTCGGCGCGGGCCTCGTCAACGAACTTCAGGCCCCACTCGGTGAAGAGGTCGGTCGAATACCAGTCTTTGCCAAAGACTTCCGAGTCCTTGGGGATCTCTTTGCCGTTCAGGTAGAGGTTTTCGGTGCCGGGCCGGCTGGCTTCCTTGGGAAAATAGACTTCGCCGTAGCGCGAGCTAAGGCAACGCTCGAAGCCGCGAACCCACGGGGGCGTGCCGTTCTGGTGGCCCATGTGCCACTTGCCGGTCATGGCGGTGAAGTAGCCGGCGTCCTTGAGGACTTCGGCGATCGTGACGCATCGCGGCAGCAGCTTGCCGTGAAAGCCCTTCGACGCGGGCTCGACCTTGTTGTCGAGCCACCCCAGGCCGGCCTGGTGGGGATAGAGGCCGGTCAGGAGCGAGGCCCGCGTGGGGCTGCACCGGGCGCAGTTGTAGAACTGCGTGAATCGCAGGCCGCCAGCGGCGAGTGCGTCGAGGTTCGGCGTCGGTATCTCGCTGCCATAGCAGCCGATGTCGGAGAAGCCCAC
>JAKEHX010000704.1 GCA_022614795.1 Planctomycetaceae bacterium
CCCACAGTTAATCTCCAAAATGACGAATGTCGAAAGCCAAATGACCAGTGGAGTTCGTCATTTGTCACTTGTCATTCGTCATTGATTCGTCATTCAGTTTTCGACATTCGTCATTCGACTAGCTGCTGCGCTCGCGCTCCGGCGCCGTCGGCAACGTGCTAAACGGGTTGCTGATCGACTCGAAGGGGAGCGACTGCACGTAGTTCAAAATGTCCCAAATGTCTTCCGTCGTGAGCCCCTTGGCGCTGGGGTCACCTTCCGGCTTCATCGTCACCGCGGGCATCGGAGTCCCTTCGATGCCGTTTTTGAGCCGCCAGTAGAGGTCGATCGGCCGCATACCGCCGCGATAGACCCCTTGCCGCAAGTTGCGGGGGCGGATGTTCCGCGGCTGGGGCAGGCCGACGGCCACATACTCGCGGATGATCTGCCGATCGGGAGTCTTGGTGATGAATTCGACGGCCCAGTCGTCGTAGTCGGTCAGCGTCCCGTCGCCCAGGGCCGAATCGCCGTGGCATTTCACGCAGTTGGCCACGGTGCCGTAGAACAGCTCGCGGCCGCGCCGCTGCGAGGCGGCCAGCGCCTCGCCCTGGAGCTTGCCGCGCGGGTCCGGCTTGATTTCGACGGCTGCTGCTTCCGAGTCGGTCCACTTCTTGAAGACCCCCGCGATCTCGTCCCGGATGGCATCAAGCTGGTCCTGCTGGGTCTTTTTCTGCTCGGCGGTAGCGCCCTCGGGCACGATGCTCACCAGGCGGGCGCTGGGATCGGCTTCCAGGTCGATTTCGGTGGACGACGTCTTGAGGAGATTCCGCTCAACTTCGCCCCGAATCGAAAGGTATTTGACGTATTGGACAAGGGCCTCGACCTCGACATCGGTCAACAGCTTGAACGACGGCATCGCCGTGCCGGGAATGCCGTCGAGCACGATCTTCTTCAGGTCCGCGTGCGTCGGCTTGGAGCCGATGGGGGTCGATTTGAACTTGAACTTGCCCGGGCGGTAGTCGCGCGGATAGGGATTGAGAAACGCGGCAGTCGGCCCGTTGCCGTCGCCGGTGATGCCGTGGCAGTGGGCGCAGTGCTCGCGATAGAGACCGCGCGGGCTGCCGTCTGCGGCGCTGCTGACCGGGCCGGCCGCCAGCTTCAGCTTGGTGAGGCTCAATAGCTCCGCCCCCTCGACCGCCGGAATCACCGGCTCATCGGGGGTGCCGAACGAGGCCGCCAAGAGGTCATCGACCTCGGCCAGCTGCGCGCCCTTCATGCGGAACTTGTCATCGCCCGTGTCCTTTTCCACCTTGCGGACCCAAGTCTCGTAGCGGACAAACGAAGCGGCGGGCGAGCCGCAACCGGCTAGGAGAGACAAGCCAACGAGCGCCACACCTGGCACAAGCGAAAATGGGAACCAGCGAACCATATCCGACCTGATTTGTTAACGGAGTGAGCGGCGGGCGTCCGCCGAGTTGTCAGCTACCACCGAAGAGTTTGGATTCGACCGAGAACTCCAGCTGGCGCTGTTCGTCGTTGTCGAGTTTCAATTCCATGCGCCCCTTGCTGAATTTGTTTGGCATTCCCGCAGCAGTAAATTCGCGGATGAACCTGGCCTTCTCCTGCCAAACGCGGAATTTCAGCGGCACGCCGGCCGGCACGTTTTTCAGCTCAAATTCGCCCTGGGCATTGGTCACGGCGAAATAGGGGCTGTGGCGAACGATGCCATTGGCCGACATCCAGGGGTGAATGCCGCAGGAAACCGGGAAGGGCTCGGCTGCTTCGCCGCCAAACACCCAGGGTTGGCTGCCGCCAGCTGCCACGGTGAAATTTCCCGGGCGCGGTCCGCCGGCGATGTTGAGGTTATGGCCCGTGGGATCGCTATTGCGGACGTCGAGCGTCTGCGTCGAGCGCAGGGCGAACATATGTGTCAAAAAGACGCAGGCCTTCTGGTCAAAGACGACCGAGGCGGTCTTGGTGGCGGCGTAATCGGGGTGTTCCCACTTGGGGTTGTCCGCTGGGTACTTGGTCTCCAAGTAGATGACAATGTCCTTGATGCCGCCGCTGGCATCGACCACGACGTCTTCCGCCATGACGGGCTTGCCCCCCGGCATGCAAATGTTCTGTTCTTTATCGATCTTGAGCGAACGGCGCTCGGGCGGCGTGCCGACCATCTTGAACACGCCCTTGACGTTCGCCCAGCCCGTCGGATCGGCGATCACCGCTGCCGTCGCTTCCTGCGTTTCGCCTTTGCTGCCGAGCGACGCCCGCAGCACCGTCACGTTGCTCGCCGAGAAATTCACGGGGCTGGCCACGGGACGCCGGCACCCGGCCGGCACGACCAGGGCCATGCCAGCCAGGCTCATCAGAAGCAATTCGCGAGCGCTATTCACGCCTGATTCCCTTTCATGCGGGCAGCCGAACTCGCCAGAGTTCGGGGGGCCTGAAGTCTGGCGACTTCAGCTACCCGTGCCGTCATCACTGCTAATTCAGTTTCAGGTCCTTCACGTCGATTTCGAACTTGTACTTGTTCACGCCCGGCTTGATCGTTGTCTTCCACTTGCCGCCGCGGGCGAGGGTGGTTTCCTTGCCGTCGATGGTTACCTTATTCACGAAGGCGTAATTCCAGACCGCAAACGTCCAATCCCCGGTTGGCAGATTCTTGATCGAAATGTGCCCCTTGGGGTCGGAGATGCCGATGTAGGGATCATCTCGGACGAAGAGATAGGCATTCATCCAGCCGTGAATGCTGCACTCGAACTTGACCGCGCCAACCTCCGGCTTGGCGAACGTCTTTTCGAGTTTGCCGCCCGCTGGAATCAGGTCGTTGAAACCCGGGTTATCAAAAAACTCGGCCTTGGTGTTGTGGCCCATCGGGTCGGGATTGCCAATGACCAGGGGCTGCCCCGTGCGGATCGCCAGGACGTGCGGCTCAAATCGGCAGTTTTTGTTGTCGATCGTCCGCTTTTCTTTAGCGGTCTTGGCATAATCCGGATGCACTGCAACTTTCTGGCTTCCCGGCTGAAGGTAAATCGCCAGGTTGGCAATCGCCTTGGTCTTGGGATCTACAGTGAGCTGTTCTTGCACGAGTGGGTGCTTCCCGCAGAACGCCTGGTCCTTGTCGGGAATGATCTTGGCAGGCTTGTAATCCCCCTTGAGGAAGACGTCGATTTCCAGGTCGCCCCAGGTCTGAGCATGGGCCGAGCCGGCCACACAGAGAACGAGTAGCGGCAGGACAAACAGGCGATTCATCATGAGCAGGGCTCCTGTGGTGCGGAATTCAGGTTGCCGGGGGCTGGTAACCAGCGCGGCCGGCAGCCGGGTGGGCGGGAGGGGGTTCAGCAATTTGCGGCCGCCAGGGCTGAACGCTCCAAGGTGGGAAGTGCGGCTACCATTTATGATAGGCGCTCCACCGCGAGCGAACCATGACGGTGCGGCTGGCCGCAGCGCGAATTCTCCCGGCGTCATTCTCCTTGTGAACCAGTTGCTGCCGGCGGGCTTGTTCCTGCGGCGGGCGCTTCACCCGTGGCGGACGGCGCGCCTGTCGCTGGCGCTGTGCCTTCAGCCGGTGCTGTGCTTTCTGCGGGCGTTGTGCCTTCTGCTGGAACAGTCGCGGGCTTGACCATCTCGGCCACACGGCGGCCGCGGCGGGCATAAGTGTCGTAATTCATGAGCAGATCGACGAGGGCGTCCACCTGCTCCGTGCTCGTGCCGTGATACAGGTTCTGGCTGACGCCCCCCTGGAACGGCTTCTCGGGCTCGTATTTCACGTTCTCTGGCATCGAGGTATAGGGCAGAATGCTGTTGGGCTTGGCGATCCAGCGGCGGAGGAAATCGGGCTTCAGCCGGCGATAGACCTCGGTGAGCTGCGGCGCCTTGGCTCGGTCGCGGCCGGTGGGCTGGAAATCGCCCACCTTGTGGCACTTCACGCAGTAATTCCCATCGACCACGATCTGCATCGCGTCGTCGAACCGGCGGTCGATCAGGCTGTCGATCGGCTGCTTCGACCAGCTCTGTCCGTCAGGAGCAGACACCCCTGCCTGATCGAGGGCCCGGCCATAATCGCGGGCCTTGGCAGCCAATTCGCTCTCCAGCCGCTGCGTGCTAAGCTCGTGCGGGAAGTTCGCATTATCGACGGCGGCGAAATAATTGGCCAGCGACGTCGCTTCGTCACTGGTCATGTTGAACTTGGGCATCCGCAGGAATGTCGCCGGACGAATCGGATAAGGCTCCAGCAAAAAGTCGTGCAGCCAAGCCGACTGGACCTTGTTCCCCTCGCCGATGAGCGGCGGCGGGAGCCAGCCATAGGCCTCGGCGCCCGACGCGTTCGAGTTGAACTGCTTCTCCAGGCGCGTCGCCTCCGGCGCGAGATAGCGGGCCAGCACGCCTCCCCAGGCCGGCTGGCGGGATTCGATCTGGCCCACCGACGCCCGCAGCGGCGAAATGCCCGTCAGATAGACGTCGCCATCGACAATTGCCGGCTGATAGAGGTCGATCGACAGCCGCAGCTCCGAGGGAAGGTAAGGATCTTCATCGGTGAGGCTGCTGTTCTCGGGATCGAATACTTCCGGCAAACCGTCGCGCTGCGCGAGCTTCGGCAAGCCGGCCAGCGTGCTGTGCAGCAAGTTGCGGTGATCGGGAACCGCCTGCGTGCGGATGTCCTTGGGACTGACCTGCGGCCGGAGGAACGGATAAACCGCGATGGGCTGGCCGGGCGGGCTTTGCGGGCCGTACGTGCCAGGAGGATAGCTCACGCGCCACTTCTCCAGGCCGAGAATGTGGCAGCCGCCGCAGTTGTATTTCTCCAGCACTTGCCGGCCGGTGATGAGCGCGTCCGTCCGCGGATTGGGCGTGAATACGTATTTCTCGCGCGGCGGATCAGCGACCAGGCCCAGCACAAACGTGATCAACGCCTCGCGCTCTTCAAGGGTGAAGGGGAATTGCGGCATGCGGAGCCGTTCGTTGTAGCGCTTGTTTTCGGTCTTCTCGAAGTCGTAGCTCCGCGGCTCCTTCAGCTTTTGCTGGATGAAGCCGATGCGATTGCCCGCTTCGAGGGCGTGCTGGAAGTACTCCTCGGTTTCGGCCGTTTCGGTATCGACTTTGGCCTTCGCTCCATGGTTTGCGTGGGTCGTGCCGCTGTCACCGTAACCGCCGGCAGCATGGCCACCGCCGTGCCCGTGCTCGCCGACGTAGTGCGTGATGTGCTCAAACGCCAGCCGGGCCGGGTCTTTGCGGCCCCAGTCGGCCAGGCCCGTGCCGATCGGCTTGGCGTCCTCGAAGCCGGGGATATCGTGGCAGCCGAAGCAGCCGTATTTGGCAATCGACTTGCGGCCGATGTAGCGGAGTTTCTGAAGTTGCCACTCTTCCTTGCTCGGCTTCTTTTTGGGATTGACGATCAGGTCCTTCTCGGCCCCCTTGAGCTCGCTTTCCAGATCAGGCGGAATGCCGTTGATGTAGTAATCGATCGCGGCTTCCTTGTAGAAAGCCTCGTTCAGGTATTCGAGGGTCAACTGCTCCAGGGCCCTGTCCGCCGTCTCATCGAGCGGCTCGCCGGCCTGGGCGGCCTCGGGCACCGGCTGCCAGTCGGACTTTGACGAAAGCAGGTAGCTGGCAATATCGTCAGCCGGATCGAACCACTTGTCGTCGGCCGGATTCAGCGGATCGGCGCCGGGATCCTTCTCCGGATCGAGGAACAGGTCCGGCATGACCGTCCGCGTGTGATAGCGGGTTGGCTCCTTGATCCAGCTATACAGCCAGTCGGGGCCCTGCGGATTGCGGTCGGCGCTGAACTTGTTCCCCACGGCCGAGAGATCGGGCCCCTGCACAATTTCTTCCGGCTTGCGGTACAAAGCGACTTCGGGGAAATCCTTGTGCGTGTGACACGCCAGGCAGCCGCGCGTTTGGAATTGCATCTTTCCCCGTGCGACCTTCTCTTCGTCGGTCCAAGGATCGATGCCCGCTTCGCGAGGCAGCGGCTTGTAAAGCTGAACGAGCGACTCGACCGATGTTCCGTTTCTCGCCGGCCACTGGGCCCCGTCCAATTGAGCACGGCTCTGGGCCATCAGGAACTCGAGCGTGCCGCGAATCTCGATCGGTTCGAGCTTCGGGGCATGGCCATCGCTCATCTGCCCCTGAGCGTTTTTGAGGTGGTTCCACAGGCCGAAGAACTTCGGCATGCGCGTCGTTTCGCGGAAGTGCGTGGGATCGCGGAGCCAGTCGTAAAGGAATGTACGATCAACCTTTGCTGCCAGATAGCGCAGGCTGGGTCCGGGCTTGCGCTGATTGCCCGGCGCTTCCTGGTCCTTGAACCAGCCTGCCATTGCTTGAATTCCGGCGTCAAAGGTCGTCCACTCGTGCTGGGCGAGCGGCTTGTCCTTGTTTTCCGTGGCGATGCGGACATCTTCGTCGAGAATTCCCTGGAGCCTGCGGCGGACGCCGTCCTGCTCGGGCCGGGCAGCGAGCTGCGACGCCAGGCGCGCCGTTTCAGCGATTCGATCGAGGTGGGCCTGAGCCGCGGTCAGATCGCGGCGCAGAGACGCGAGCTTGTCTTGCGCCGGTTTTTCGAGCAGGGCGAGCTGCGCCAGCTCGTCATCGACCGCCTTCGTCTGCGCGTCCTTGTCGGCGGCGCTCTGATCGATCTGCGATTTTCGCTCTTCGAGTGCGGCTCGCTGCTCGCCGAGTTGCTTGACCTCCGCTTCGGCGGGCGCGATCGATTCGTTCAGCCGGGCCAGCAGCGTCGTCTCCAAATAGGCCTGGCGGGCTGGCAACAGTGGCAACAAAGCCTGGGCCGCGGCGAAATAGTTCGGCTCCGTCCGCAAATCGGGGCCGACGCGGCGCGTGGGGCCGTCGAACCCGTTAATCTCGTGGCAGCCGAAGCAGCCGTACTTGCGAATGAGCTGATAGCCGTGGACGACCTTGGGGGCGGGGGCCTCGGGATATTTCTCGCTCGACTCGAGCTCGACGACCTCGTGATGGCACTTGAGGCAAGAGCTTTCCGCGAACCGCTTCGGGTTCATCGGGAAGATCCAGTGGTGGTTGTCGAACCAGCCATACTTATCCATCCACCGCTCTGCTTGGCGCTGCGTATTGGGGCTGTGCGACGCGAACTTGAACTCGGTGGCGCTTCCCTGGCCGTCGTGGCAGGCGGTGCAGCCGAACGCTCCCTCGCCGGGGCCCTGCGGATGCGGGCTGGAATCGCTGCAATAGAGGTCCAGCCGGGGGTGTGAGATGTAGGGGTTGGGCAGGCCGCGGCGCAGCCGGAGCGTGAACGGCTTGCCTTCCTCGGCCAGCGTGAGGAGCAGCGCGGCGACCCGCTTGGGGCCGCGATCGCCGCCTTGCAACAGGGAGCCGTTGATTCCCTCGATGACGTCGCCGACCACCAGGCCCGGCAGTAACGGGTAGTCATCTGCCACGTGCTCGCCGGTGAACTGGGCGACCTTGGCACGAAGTTCGCGTCCCGGGTAGCCGGCCACTTCAACGTCTTGGGCGACGGGCTGGGCGATTTCAGCCCGCGCGGCCGGCGAGCGGGGAAGGACAAGTGAAACAGTGACATCGTCATCGACGAGCAAGCCTTTACCCGCCAGGCGAATGCCCAGCCAATCTTCGGTCGTCGGAGGAATTTCGTTGCCCTTGTCGTCGAATCGCGGCTTGGGGATTTGGTCGCCGGTCGGCGGCGTGACGACCACATTGACGGTCCGCTCGGCCACATAGGCCGGGTCGGTCGGACCGCTGGGGCCGGCCTTCACAAGCGACTGGTGACAGGTCGTGCAGCGGTCGAACCGGCGGACGGTCCCGAAGCTGCCGTATTCATGTTCCAGATCCTCGCTCCAAATATTGTCGATCCTGCGCGGGGAACCGAACGCATCGAGAATCGGCAGGGTCAGCCACTTCTTACCCAGGAAGAAAGGGTACTTGCTTGACAGCGTAAACCACGTTTCCGCCTGCTGCTGGTACTGCGTCTCCAAACGTTCCAGGGCGGCGAGGCTGTCGTCGTGTTTTTTCTGAGCCTTGTCCACTTCGGCGGTCATCTCCTTCACCAAGCGGTCGAGCGCCTTGCGATGCGCGCTGTATGCCTGGTAAGCGAGATTCAGCGACGTAAACGAATCGGAGTTGCGATCGCCCTCAAAGCCGACGAGTTCCTGAACCTTCTTTTCGCGGCGAGCGATCTCGTCCGCTCCGAGGTTATCGCGGATAGCGATATCCAGGCTGGCCTTGGCGGCGTCGATTTCGGCCGACTTGAATTTGCGGGCCTGAAGGGCCTTGTCCTCGCGAATCTTGGCATCGGCGACGATCGATTTAAGCCGGGCGAGCAATCGATCTCGGTGGGCAGCCGCCTTCTGTTCGGCGGCGAGCGCCTCGGCATCCGCCTTGACAGCGGCCAGGTGCAGGTCCTTGTCGGTTGGCTTCGCGTCGGCCAACCGCCGGGCTTCGCTCGCGGCGGCACGCAGCTTGGCCGCCTTGGCGGCCAGCGGCTCGAGGGCTTTCGCGGCTTCGTCGATCCAATCGGTCGAAACAGTCAACTCACGCGCTTTCGCATCTTTCTGGAGCTCGCCCTTGTATTTTCCCAACAGCTCGGAATCGATCGGCTGCGCCTTGGCGGCCGCGAGGTCCTGGCTCAGCCGCTCGTGGGTCAACAGGGCGTCGTTCGTATCAAATTGCTCCCGCCGCCAGGCGTTCATCTTGAGGTCGATATCGACGACCTTGGGCTGGATGAGTTTCCAAGGACGGGCGTGGTCCTTATAGAACATCCAGATCGTGGCGATGGTCAGCACCACGCCGCTGATCGCAAAAATGCGATGCATGCGGCCGGTGTCGCGCCAGGTGGATTCGGTTGCAGGCATAGGGATCTAATGTCGAATGTCGAAAGTCAAATGACGAAGGAATGACGAATTCCGAATGACGACGTGGCGATTGGCGGCCGCAATTCGTCATTCGACATTCGGGTTTTGTTCGTCATTTAGATTTCGACATTCGTCATTCCTAAAAATTGAGCATGTACTCAGGCATCGAAATGAAGTACTTCAAGTGAAATGGCGACCAGCGCGCCAGCATCTTGATCGGCAACAGCATCATCATCAAAAGCAAGTTAGTCAGCACCATGTAGCGCACAAAGCCCATCTTGATGAACATGGTCTGGAAGTATTTGCTCATCACAATCAGCGCCGGGGGCAGCATCGTGAAGTATCCAATCACCAGCAGGATGCCGGGCAGCTCGCGCCGGACCGCATAGCCGATCTTGGCCAGGTCGGAGGCGTCTTCCGGGGCGCGGGGGCGGCTGGATTGCATGAACCAAACCCAGAAATATTCAGACAGATCGACGTTGTTGAGGGCTTCGACCTTGTGGGCGTCCCATATTTCATACGGTCCAAAGAAGTTCCAGTTCGGACCGCGGAGGAACGTGCCCATCACGATCAACGTGACCCATAGCACCAAAAACCCGATCTGAAACATCACATAGGCGAACTTGCGCTGGTCGATCGTGTAATAGCCGTTGCCCGTCTTGTTGAAGTCGATATAAGGAATTGCCATCAGGCCCGCGATGATCATGCTGGGCAGCACGACGCCGGCCATCCATGGATCGTAATAGACGAGCATTTCCTGAAGGCCCAGGAAGTACCACGGGGCCTTCGACGGGTTGGGCGTCTTCACCGAGCTGGCCGGCTCTTCGAGCGGGGCCTGAAGAGCGATTGCCCAGAAGAGCAACAGGGCCGTAATCGCGACCATACAGATCAGCTCGGTGTAAACCAGGTCCGGCCAGACCAGCACCTTCTCATTGTCGAGCTTTTCCAGCGGCTCCAGGCCCTGTTTGATTCGGTCGTCGTTCAGGACGGCCTTATACGTGGCCAGCCAGGTGAAGAAGGCCAAAAGGAAAATCAGGCCGACGATTGGCACGTTGTCGGCCTTCGTGACGATGGCCGCGAAGTTGGGGTCGGTCATCGACATCCCCATCAGCAGCATCGCCAGGTTGAGGCCGCTCCAGGCGACCCAGGGCTTCACGAAGAACCGCCGGAATACGAACAAAAACGCGAGCAACAGGAGCGTCCCAACGGTATATATCGTCGGGTCCATCAGCCAGTTGATGCCGGCCCGCACCGCCAGGGGGAGCGAGATTAACCGCATCCACTGCGGATCGCCGCTATAAGCCAGCGGTGAAATGAGCAAGAAGAACAGCGATACGACAAGCCAGATGAACGCCGTGGTGACCGGAAAGTCAGCACCGGGGACGCGGAACAATTCCCGCTGACGGCTTGAGCCCTGCCAGAGCAGGTACGCAGCCACGGCGTTCATTAGCGCCAGGAGCAGATAGTAGGTCCCCAGGAAACCGGAGATCTGCTTGAGGAATAGGTCGAGGGGAACGCCGTGCATTTTTGTCAGTTGTCAGTTGTCAGTTGGCAGTCGTCAGTTGGATTTCCCCACTGACAACTGACCACTGACCACGAACAATTAAAGGGGTCCGCTTATCCCGCCGTCCTTGCGCACCCGCCAGAAGTGAATCGCTAGTAGCAGCGAGGCTGCCAGCGGAATGGCAACGCAGTGGAGGACGTAAAAGCGGTTGAGCGTTTCTTCGCCGACGAAGCGCGCCCCCAACAGGCCAAAGCGCGCATCGGAGGCGTTGGTAATCATGTCGATGCCGTCAATCGTCAGTAGCTGGTTGCCGGGACCTTCGTAGCCCAAAAATGGCGTGGCCCGGGCCATGTTCGAACCGACCGTAATGGCCCAAATCGCCAATTGGTCCCACGGCAGCAAATAGCCGGTAAACGACAAAAGCAGCGTCAAGAGGAGCAAGATGACGCCGACGACCCAGTTGAATTCGCGCGGCGGCTTATAACTGCCGGTGAGGAACACGCGATACATGTGGAGCCAGACGGTAATCACCATCGCGTGAGCCCCCCAGCGGTGCAATTCGCGGAGGATGCCCAGGCTCGTCACGTCGCGCAGGGCGAGGATGTCGTTATAAGCCCATTCGAGCGTCGGCCGATAATAAAACATCAGCAGCACGCCCGTCACTGTTTCGACCAGAAACAGGAAGAACGTCACGCCCCCCATGCACCAGGTAAAGCTGAGGGCGATGCCCTGCTTCTTGATCGAAACCGGGTGCAGGTGGAGGAAGAAATTCGTCAGCATCACCACGATGCGATTACGGCGATCGACCGGCGCGGGGTGCCGGAAGATGCTCTTCCAAATCTGCGATTCGCGGATGATTTCGCCGAGACTAGGCATGGAGAAAATTACGAATGTCGAATGTCGAAGCTCAAATGACGAATGAATGTCGAATGTCGAAAGTCAAATGGCAAAGCAATGACAGAATTCGAACGCCGTCTGATTTCGTCATTCGACATTCGGATTTGATTCGTCATTGAGATTTCGACATTCGTCATTTCGATGCCGCTAGACGGGCACAAACGAAGCCGGGTCCTTCCACTGGCCCATCTCTTCCTGGAACGTGCGGCTTTTGTCGACTTGTAGTTGGCCGTCGTCGGCGAGGCTGATCGCGTAGCGCTCCAGCGGTCGCGGGGCGGGGCCCTCGAAATTGACGCCGTCCTTGTAAAAACCGCTGCCGTGGCAGGGGCATTTGAACTTCTGCTCGGCTTCGAGCCAGTTCGGCGTGCACCCCAGGTGCGTGCAGACCGACTTGAGGGCATACACCATTGGCTGCCCTTCAACTTCGTACTTCACGACCCACACGCCAAATTGTGCGATGTATTTCGTCTCGACCTGGCCGGGGGCCAGCGCGTCGGGGAAGCCGACTTTGAAGCGGGTCGGCGGCTCGATCAGGATGTTGGGGAACATGAAGCGGGCCGTACCCAACAGCCACATCAGGTGCGTGGCGGCCAGCGAGGTAAAACCGATCGCCAACGATGAGCCGAACAGCATTCCCGCCGCGGCCGAGATGAAGGAGCGGCGGGTGGCGGCGTCGGCAGCTTGGGCCGGGGCCGGGCGCGGCCTGGCGTAGTCCGGCTTGGGCGGCATCGGCGGCACGTCGAGTTTCTTTTTGCCCGCCGGTTCCGTTGGTTTGGCAAGTGCTGCCGCCTCGGCCTTGGTCATTGGGCCGGGCTTGGCGCTTTTGCGTGCGGCGGCGAGGATGCTGGCCGTGTCTTTGGGAGCAGCGGTTGCGCCGTTGCCATCCGTCTTCGCAGCGGCTGGCTTGGGAGCTGGCTTTTCGGCGACGGCGGCCTTCGCGGGCGCTTCTTTTTGGGGTGCGGGTTTGGCGGCCGGCGCGGGGGCGGAACCGGCGCCTTTGCCAGCACGTGCAGCGGCAAGGATCGCTGCCATGTCCATCCCCTTGCCGCCGGCAGGCGCCTTTCCGGCAGGCGGCGCGGCCTTTGGCGCGGGAGCCGCGGCTGGCGGCGATTCACTCACGACTTCAGCGACAGGCAGAGCCTCTTCCTTGGCGGGCGGCGATTCTTTTTTTGTTTCGGATTTTGGCGCAGGAGCGGCACTGCCCCCGGCTTTTCCCGCACGTGCGGCAGCCAGGATTTCCTCGACTGACATTTTCTTGGCCATAGCGGACAGCCCGAGGAGGTCGGCGGCTAGAGGCTTAACTCATTGTGCGGCAATGGGTTATAGGCGTCCTGCCGATGCCGGAGCGACCTTTGTGATATTTTTCACGAACTCTCTTGTATTTGTACCCGCGCCCCAGCGGCTGTCAACCACCCGTCCGCGTAAAATCCCTGCCCGACCGGCATTCGCGTGAGAATGCGAGGCAGTGAATCGCAAAGGTAACGCGCTGCCTTGGAGTTGACCAGTAGCGAAAACGAGAGAGTTCGTTGGCATTGTGCCTCATGCCGGCGCTTTTAGGGTTGCTTACCAGAAAACGTTCAGTCGCATGGCATAGACATTGCCGACGCTCGCGCCGGTGTTCGGTTCATCCGGCACCTCGTACGTGTAGTTGAACAAGAGCCGGATGTGATCGTTCAGATACCAGTTCACGCCAAACGTGGCCGTGGGCACGCTAATGCCGACGAGCTGTCCCGATGGGCCGGCCGGCGTATCGGGATCCATGAAATCCAGTGCGGCGAATCGGGCCGTCAACTCCCAGGCGCCCCAGCCTTCCTCTCGTTGATCCGAGCACCTGTGGACGAACACAGGACGATCCACTTGAACTGCTCCAAATACTCCGTCCGAGCTCCGGTAAGCCCGATGCTCTCCCGTCACAAAGCACCCGCAGGCAGCATACCCTCCGTGGAAGAATACATCGTCCATTCCAGTTGGGTCGATCCAGGAGCCGTACCATTCCGCCTGGGCCCACAGCGGCCCTTCGGCCCAGGCACACTGCAAATTCGCGAGTTGTTGAAAGCTGGCAGGGATACGAATTTCTGGGACGAACGACCCGCTCGACGAATCGCCGAGATTAAGCAGCGGATTGCGTGGCCGCTGGTTGATGATGATCACGCCGGACTCGGGGATGCGCTCGGAGAGTGAAATCCCGAAGTGTAACAAGCGCTCGCCGTTGCCCTCATTGATGGGTGCGGCAGTCAGGCGGCCCGTGAAGCCGACGGTGCTCCCTTCTCCACTTTGAAAATCAGCCGGTCCGGTGCCGGCGTGAAACGCGCCGAGTGCCAGAGTGGAGACGTCATTGGTTGCTCGATACAATCCCCCGCCCCAACTGCGGGCCGGGTCGAGCAGGTTGACCGGCGAACGCTCCATAAAAGCCAAAGTGTTGGCGCTGGTGCCCCCCTCCAGGCTGAACGGCTCGCGAAAGTGGCCCACGCGACATTCACCGAAATCCTGGACCTCGCCAACCCCGACGAACACATCGCGCGGGACGACCTGCCCCGACGCGAGGTCGATTTCAGCGATGTAGCGTCCCCAGTCACCGAGGTCCCCTTCCGCGCCGATGCGCGCGCGACGCAGCCCGACGGCATCTCCCAGTTCGCCGAAAGTTGCCTGGTTGGCGGCGCTTTGACTCGTCGCAATGAAGTCCGTATCGACGCGCCCCCGAAGGCGAAATGTCGCGCAAGGGCCCAGTTGCCAGGTGCGCGGAAACGATTGGGAATCATCCGCCAGCGACGGCGACGAGCAAGCTTGATCGCAAGGGCACTGGGCATTCGTCCCATCCGGCGCGACATCCGCACTGGTCGCCAGGCCAGGCACGAGGAACAGCAGCGCGAGGCAACTCGGCGCGATCGAAAGGCACTGCCGCCGAATTGCTGCGCGATGCGGTTGCATGCCAGTTGCATTCCCAGGGGATTGTTCAGTACCGCCACCCTAAGCCGGCATTGGAAAAGAAGTTGGGAGCCCCGCGATTCAGCCCCCAGCCGACGCGCACGCCGATTTCCAGATCGGACGTAATGACGTAGTGCGCGCCCGGGCTGAAGAAGTGTTGCACGGTTTCGTCGGCGCGGTTGTCGCTGAAGACCCCGAAATACTCGGCATGCACTTTCCAGCGCTCGCCGAGCGGAATCTTGAGCACCGTCGAGGGGGCCCAGACGTCGAAGCGGTCTTCCTCCAAGCTGCCGGTGCTGTAGCGGACGACTGAATCCCAGACCCAGCGATTGGGCAGCGTCCACCCAAAGACATAGGACGCTGCCAGTTGCGTGTCGGTCGCTTCACCGCCGGTGGGAGTGAATCCCTGTAAGATCAGCGCGCTCTCGGGCAGCCAGGCGTCCTGCTCGCTGATCCAGGCCTTCGCTCCGTAGAGCAGGCGGTGCTCGCGTTCGAGAGCGTCCTCCTCGCCTAGATCGCTGGGCACGTTCCCCGAGACCGGACTGCCCGCGCCGCCGACTTCGTAGTTCCACCCCAGCCGCAATTCCAGCCAATCGCTCGCCCCATAACGCACGAGCAGCTCGGGAAAGCTATGCGTCTCAGGCACGGTGCGGTTGTCGATGAACGTGTGCGCGGCCTCGACGATCACCCGCCCGCATCCGGCAAGGGTCGTAGCCGGTGTGAACGAATCGCGGTCGGTCTCGATTTCGTCCTCGTCGGCCTCCTCGTCGAACTCCGCAGTCTCCGATGGCGACTCGGCCCCCAGCGGCTCGGAATAGGGAAAGTCTTGCCCGCCAGCTTTCGAGCCCGCCCACGCCAGGAGACTCGACCAGGCCAGGAGAGCCGCAACCAAGGCGATCACCAATTTGTCCATGGTGGAACTCCCCGTTCGGAGCATTCCCTTCATTGAGCCGCGGGGCCGCTCCCTTGCGTTATCGGCACAAACAGCGATCGGGCCGCTTCTGAAGGCGGGCCCGCAGGCGTTCGATTGTCCCCGACTGCCCATCGGGCTTTGCCCAAACGAGTCAACCGCTACACATTCATGTGAAGGTTGCCGTTTGGCAGGATGGACAACGCCCAGGCGGGTGGGATAATGTGGGGACTCGGGGACTTTAGCCACGTCCTGCGCCCGACGGGAATCGGGCGCGACCTCTTTAACAGCCGCCGCGCGGGAACTCGCGGCGGCCGGTGACGCTGCTCGCGGCAGCCGACGTGATGGCGCCGCGCCCCATCTCTCTTGCACTCGTGGAGAATCAACATGATTCGTACGTTCCGTGGAACGATCGTGCTAGCGTTGCTGTTGGCAGCCTGGCAGACGGCGGCTGCACAACAGCCCGGCCAAAAACCCAACATCGTGGTCATCTTTGGCGACGACATCGGCACAACCAATGTCAGTGCGTATAGCGATGGCCTGATGGGCTATGAAACGCCCAACATCGATCGCATTGCCCGCGAAGGGCTGCGCTTCTTGCACTACTACGGCGAGCAAAGTTGCACGGCGGGGCGGTCGGCCTTTCTCACCGGCCAGCACATCATCCGCACGGGGCTCTCCAAGGTCGGTTTCCCCGGCGCGCCGATGGGCATGAGCCAGGAAGACCCGTCGATCGGCGGCCTCCTCAGGAACCTGGGTTACGCGACCGGGCAATTCGGCAAGAATCACGTCGGCGACCGCAACTCCACGCTGCCGACGGTCAACGGCTTCGACGAGTTCTTCGGCAACCTCTATCACCTCAATGCCGAGGAAGAGCCGGAGTTCCCCGACTATCCCAGGGACCCGGAGTATCGCAAGAAGTTCGGGCCGCGCGGCGTGCTCGATTGCAAAGCGACCGAGATGGACGACCCGACGGAGGATCCTCGCTTCGGCCGCGTCGGCAAGCAGACGATCAAGGACACCGGCCCGCTCGACCGCAAGCGGATGGAGACGATCGACGAAGAGACCTCCGCCCGCGCGATCGACTTCATGCGGCGGCAGAAGGAGGCGGGCAAGCCGTTTTTTTGCTGGTTCAACTCGACGCGGATGCACCTCTTCACGCACGTGAAGCAGGAAAACCGCGGCAAGTACGCGCATGGCGACAGCGAGTACCTCGACGGCATGATCGAGCACGATGCGATCATCGGCGCCTTGCTCAAAGCGCTCGATGACATGGGCGTCGCCGAAAACACTATTGTCGTTTACACCACCGACAACGGCCCGCACATGAACACCTGGCCCGACGGCGCGATGACGCCGTTTCGCAGCGAGAAGAACACCAACTGGGAAGGCGCGTTTCGCGTGCCGTGCCTCGTCCGCTGGCCGGGGAAGATCAAGCCGGGAACCGTCACCAACCAGCTCATGAGCCACAACGACTGGATTCCGACGCTGTGCGCGATCGCCGGCGAGAGCGACATCGTCGGCAAGCTGAAGAAAGGCTACAAGACCGCCGGCCCGCAGGGGCGCGAGTACAAGGTCCACCTTGACGGTTACGACCAATCGAAGTTCCTCACCACCGTCGAAGGGACGGTGGGCAAGAACAACGGCGCGAAGAGCGCCCGCAACTCGTTCTACTACTCCGACGACGACGGTCTGCTCGTCGCCATGCGGCAGGGAGACTATAAGTACGTCTTCTCGGAGCAGCGAGCGCGGGGCACGATGCAAGTGTGGGCCGAGCCGTTCACCACCCTCCGCCTGCAAAAAATCTTCAACGTGATGCAGGACCCGTTCGAGCGGGCGGACATCACGTCGAACACGTATTGGGATTGGCAGCTCAGGCACGTGCAGACGATGTACGGCGTCATGGACGAGGTCTTCAAGTTTGCCTCCACGTTCAAGGAGTATCCGCCTCGCTCCGTGCCGCCGAGTTTCAACCCGGCCAATATCATGGAAGACACGCTCCGCGAGATCAAAGCGAAAAGAAAGCTGGAGGAAGCCTTCCCGATGCTGCGAAAAGAGCGGCAGGCCAAGGAAGGCGAGCAGAAATAGCGTTCGCTGATAATCGTTTCATTTTCTGGTTCCCACGCTCTGTGTGGGAACCTCTGTGTGGGAACCCGCGGTCCACCGATCCGCGGCCTGTGGGCCGCACACCCTAACCTCAAAGGAGACGCCCATGGCCACGTTCAACAAATGGATGATTGACCCGAAGGACGCCGTCTTGCTCCTCATCGATCACCAGAGCGGCCTCTTCCAGCTCGTCAAGGACATGGACGTGCCAACGTTGCGGAACAACGTCATCGCGCTGGCCAAGGCCGCTCGATTGTCGAAAATCCCCACATTCACGACAGCATCGGTTCCCGACGGCCCCAACGGCCCGCTGATTCCGGAAATCCACCAGGTGAATCCCGAAGCGGTCTATATTCCGCGCACCGGCCAGATCAACGCCTGGGACAATCCCAAGTGGGTCGAGGCCATCGGAAAGACCGGTCGCAAGACCCTCGTCATCGCTGGCACCCTCACCAGTGTCTGCATGGCATTCCCAACGCTCAGCGCGCTTGAAGCCGGCTACAAGGTCTTTAACGTCGTCGATGCCTCGGGCAACTATTCCGCGATGGCCACCGAGGTCACGCTCGCCCGCGTCACGCAGGCCGGCGCCATGCCGACAGACACCTTCGCCACGCTGGCCGAGTTCATGAGCACCTGGAACCGCCCCGATGCCATGGACTTCGCAGCCATCATGAAGGACCACATCGTTCCTCACTACCAGCTCCTCATGGAAAGCTACGAGAAGGCCCAGAAAGTGCAGGTCGAGGGGCGAGAGACGAAGCTCGACAAACTGTCGCGATAGTACTTTGAGGTACGGCTGTGCTTGCCACGGCCGTCGTCATCCTGAGAGCCGGGATGGCTCCAATCCAACAATCGGGAGTTTCGGAATGCGTTGCGGCATCAGACTTGGGGTTGCGCTTGCCGCCATCGTGGCGATCAGCTTGGCGAACGTAAGGTTGGAGGCCGCCGATCCGCTTCCCTCGTGGAACGACGGGGCCGCGAAACGGGCGATTCTGGACTTCGTCGCGTGCGCCACGAACAAGAATTGTCC
>JAKEHX010000705.1 GCA_022614795.1 Planctomycetaceae bacterium
CGCTCAAAACTCGATCCAAGAAAGAGGCGCGCCGCAAAGCCTTGGCGATTGAGCGCGACATTCTTTCGGGCCACTTCACACCCGGCAAGCGGCCGCCATCGATCGCAGAAGTGGCTGCGGCGTACCGGGATACAAAGGAAGCCGAAGGATTGGCCGACTCCACGCTAGAGAAATACGACTATTGCATCGGGCTGATGAATCAACTGGCCGAGGAACTTGGGATCAACGGAGTTTCCCAAGTCACACCGTCGTTCATGGACAAGTTCCGGAAGCGAAGGACCGGCGAGCTTGCCAAACGGCCGGGCCGCGACGGTCAGAAGACGGCGGCGAACGACTTGGTGACGATCCGCGAAATCGTGAACTATGCCCTGGAGCGCAAGCTGCTCCACGAGGACCCACTGGCCGGTTACTCCATCAAGAAGGCGAAAACGAAGCCGCAACCCTATTGGGTTCAAGAACAGCTCGACACGATCCTCGCTGCCGCCACGCGTCAGCCGCACCAGGATGTTTACCGATTGCTCGGCTGGACGGGCATGCGCATTGGAGAGACCGAGAATCTGACCTGGAACGACATCGACTTCGACAACCGGATCATCAAGATCCAAGAGAAAGAAGGTTGGAAGCCCAAGACCGGCGACACGCGATCCGTGCCGATGTCATCGGAGGTCGTCGAGCTGCTAGGCCGTCAACCGCGACAGTGCCCGTGGGTATTCGCATTCCCAGCCGACCGCTATGGTCCCGTCCGCCAGATTCGTCAGCGCCGACTGCTTGATTACCTGAAGCGCGTGCTCAAGAAGCTCGGTTTGCCCGGCCACCTGCACACCTTCCGCCACACGTTCATCTCGCTGGCCCTGACGCGCGGCGTACCCGAGGCCACCGTCCGCAAGTGGGTTGGACACGTCGACGAAGAGATCATTCGCCGCTACACGCATATTGCCAGTCAAGAGTCGCACGCAGCAATGCAGCGGCTGGAGGCGTCGGTCCTGGAGCGGCGGGCCGCGGCCCAAAAATCGTCCTGACTTTCAGCCCATTTTCAGCACAATCGCCGGAGGACTCGCCATGCGAAGAGCGCAAAATGAAAGCCGCCAACGGGTTAGGTCGGCGGCTTCGCGTCAGAGCGGAGGGCACGGGACTCGAACCCGCAACCCCTTGCGGGGCACCACATTTCCAGTGTGGCCGCTAACCATTCGCTTACCCTCCGTAAGCGCTTACGCGACCTCAGTTTGCGACGAAGCGTTTGCCCCGGCAAGGGGGCGCTCGCGGCCGTTTGTCGCTCGTCACTTGTCACTTGTCACTTGTCACTTGGCGGCACAGTCAGGACATGTGTGGCGCTTTAGGAGTTCGCTGCTCGGCCTTCCCTTGCAAATGACACGGCCGCCACTGACCAATGAGCAACAAGTGACAAACGGCCGCTCCCTCGCTACACTAATGGCATCTCTTCGTTGGGGGTAGTTCGATGTTCCCAGAGCGCAGCCGCATCCCGGCGCCCCGGGCGTTCACGCTCGTCGAGCTATTGGTCGTCATCGCCATCATCGGCATTCTGGTGGCCCTCCTCTTGCCGGCGGTTCAGGCCGCGCGCGAGGCGGCCCGCCGAGCCAGTTGCCAGAACAACATGCGGCAGCTGGGCCTGGCGCTGCACACCTATCATGACCAGTTCGGAATCCTTCCGCCCCGCCGCATCGTTCAGCCGCTGCATAGCTGGATTACGCTGCTCCTCCCGCAATTCGAACAAGGCAACGTCCACAACACCTATCGCTTCGGCGTGGCTTGGAACCACGCCCAGAACCAGCCGGCGATCACCACGCCGCTGAAAGTGCTGATTTGCCCGTCGGCGCCGGGCGGAATTGACCGGATCGATCAGGTCACGCCGACAGTGCGGGCCGCGGTGAGCGACTACGCCGCGGCCACGCAGATGGTCGCCATCGCCTACACGGCCAACGGACTCACGCCGCCGTCGGACACGCGCGGCATACTCGCGACCGACATCGGCACGCGCCTGGCCGAGGTGACCGACGGCTTGTCGAACACCGTGATGGTGATCGAGGACGCCGGCCGGCCGAACTATTGGATTCGCGGCCCCCGCCGCGGGCCCGATACGAGCAATGTCGGCTGCGGAAACGCCAACGTCGCGGGCGGCCGCGTCACCGGTTCCGCCTGGGCCGATCCGGCGAGCGACCTCCCCGTGCATTCGTTCGAAGAGAGCGGCCTGCGCTGCCCAGGGCCGTGCGTCATCAACTGCACGAATAACAACGAGCCGTTCGCCTTTCACACGAGCGGGGTCAATTCGATCATTGGCGACGGCAGCGTGCGGTTCCTCTTTCAGACGCTCGGCGTGCGCGAGCTGGGACCGCAGATAACGCGCGCCGGCGGTGAGGTACTGGCGAACTGAGGGGTCATTGGTCACTTGTCGCTTGTCATTGGTCACCAGCCATTGGTCACTTGCAAACGCGTTTGTCACCAATGACAAATGACAAGTGACCAATGACAAGTGACCTTTTCGAACAACTCGACGTCTTCTACGGCGAACTGACAGTCAACCGGGCTTGCATCTACGCCCGGCTGCCGAGTCCTTCCGGGGGCGAGGGCTGGTCGCTGTCGGGCCAAGTCCGCGGCCCGCGCTGCCTGCACGCGCAGACGCTGCCGGTCAGCGAGCCGTTCGTCGACCAGGGGCCCGGGCCAACGCTCGCGTCGCGGGCCCTCCTGCCCGATCCGTGCTTCTGGTCCCCCGATCTGCCGGCGATCTACGACGTGACGATCGACCTGGTCCGCAGGGGCGAAGTCGTCGCCACCACGCGCCGCGAACTGGGCCTGCGGATGCTCGGCGTACGCGGCCGGAACTTATTCCTGGAAGGCAAGCGCTGGGTGCTGCGCTGCGTTTGCACCGCGTCCACCACCGCCCGGCTGCCGCGCGAGTGGCACGACGCCGTTGCGGCACTATGTAGTCCCACACTCCGTGTGGGACAGGAGTTGGCAGAAACCCTATCCGAAGCCGCGCAGTGGGGCGCCCTGACCATTGTCGAGATCGACGAGACGGGCCAGGCGGCAGCGGACCGTCTCCGCAACCTCACCCGCAGCCCGGCGGTCGGGATCGCCGTGCTTCGCGCCCCGTTGGGGTCCGGATTTCACAAATCCACGGTCGCGCCCAATCTCTTGCTGGCCCAGCGAATCGGCCCTGGCGACACACTCGTCATCTACGAGTGGGCGGAACTGGCCGTGGTATCTGCGGAAAACCTGGATGAATTCGCCCGCGCGATCGGCCGGGTCTCGCTGCCCGTCGTGGCGGAGCGGCGGCTGACGGCCCCGCAACCGATCACCGACGCTCGGGCCACCTGCGACGCGCTCCAGCGCGACCTCGCGCCGCTGGGACAATTTGCTGGCTACATCGTCTAAACTGTCTCTTTTCCCATCCGTGCAAATCAGTGTTTCTTCCGTGGCTTCCAATCCGGACAATCCGCTCGACCTTCAGACCTCCCGCTACGCCCGCCAGATGCGGTTCGCGCCGCTGGGAGTCGAAGGACAGAAGCGCCTGCTTGCCGCGCGGGCCCTGGTCGTCGGCTGCGGGGCGCTGGGGTCGGTGATCGTCAGCACGCTGGCCCGGGCCGGCGTCGGCAAATTGCGGATCGTCGATCGCGATTTCCTGGAGCTGAACAATCTCCAGCGGCAGGTTCTCTACGACGAGGACGACGTGGCTGCCGGCCTGCCCAAGGCGATCGCGGCGAAAAATCGCCTGGGGCGAATCAACTCGCAGATCGAAATTGACGCCGTCGTAGCCGACGTCGATCACACGAACATCCTGCGGTTGCTGGAAGGGGTCGATTGCCTCGTCGATGGGACTGACAACTTCGAAACGCGGTTTCTCCTCAACGACGCGGCCGTCAAGCTGGCCCTGCCCTGGGTCTACGGCGGCTGCCTGGGAGCCGAGGGGCAGACGCTCACGGTGCTGCCGGGCGAGACGCCGTGCCTGCGGTGCTTGATGCCCGATCCGCCGCCGCCAGGGAGCACGCCGACCTGCGACAGCGCCGGCATCTTGGGGACGATCATCGGCGTCGTGGCGTCGTGGGAAGCCAACGAGGCGCTCAAAATTCTCAGCGGCCGCCGTGAAACGACCAGCCGCGTCTGGACCGTGCTCGACCTGTGGGACAATACGGCGCGGCAGATCAAGCTGGCTGGGGCGAAGGCGGCCGATTGCCCGTGTTGCGCGAAGCGCGAGTTCCCTTGGCTGGCCGGCGAGCGGGGGAGCCACACGGCGATTCTCTGCGGCCGCAACGCGGTGCAGCTCAGCTTTCCGGGGCGCGACGCGGTATCGCTCGACGATTTGGCCGCAAAACTGGCCGCAGTTGGCCAGGTCACCAAGAATAAGTACCTGGTGCGGGCGGCGATCGGCGAGTTTCAACTGACGGTGTTTCCCGACGGCCGGGCCGTCATCGGCGGCACCGAGGACGTGGCCGAGGCGCGGAGCGTGTATGCGAAGTACGTGGGGAACTGAGCTAACACGGTGCATTTCGTTGCACTCATGCACCCTACGACGACAACTTCTCCGATCCATGCCGCTGCCGAGGCGATTCGTTCGGCTGAGGCCCTCTTGATTGGCGCGGGGGCGGGCATGGGGGTCGATTCGGGCCTCCCTGATTTCCGCGGCAACGAAGGCTTCTGGCGCGCTTATCCCCCGTTCAAGCGCCTGGGCCTGTCGTTTGTGAAGCTGGCCAATCCGTACTGGTTTCATAACGACCCCGAGCAGGCCTGGGGCTTTTACGGCCATCGGCGGAATCTCTATCGGGCGACCGAGCCGCACGCGGGGTTCGCGATTCTGCGGCGGTGGGCCGAGCGGATGGCGGCCGGTTGGTTCGTGTTTACTAGCAACGTCGACAGCCATTTCCAGCGGGCGGGCTTTGGCGCCAAGCGAATCGTCGAATGCCACGGCTCGCTTGAATATTTACAGTGCATGCGGTACTGCACGCAGTCGATCTGGCCGGCCCTGGCGGAGCCGATCGCAATCGACGAAGCGACTTTCCGCGCCCAGCCGCCGCTGCCGCATTGCCCCGGCTGCGGCGGCCTGGCCCGGCCGAACGTGCTGATGTTCGGCGACGGCGAGTGGCTTTCGTCGCGAAGCGAGGCCCAACTGGCGCTCTATTCTGACTGGCGCAGATCGGTCCGCGGCAGCCGCCTGGCGGTGATCGAGCTGGGCGCGGGAATGCACGTCCCCACGGTCCGCATTGAGTGCGAAGACGCAGGTAGCACGCTAATCCGGATCAACCCGCGCGAGCCTGACGCACCCGCCGGCGGCGTTTCACTCGCGCTGGGCGCGCTCGATGCTCTGGCACAGATAGATGCGCTGCTCTAGTGCAACAAAAAACCCGCGGCACGTTTGCCGCGGGTTTGCGGATGACATCGCGATCGGTTCCTGCGAACTAGAAATCGCCCTCGCGAATTGGATTGCGCTGCATCAACAGAATTGGATCCGCGGGTCCCGGCGGGGCCATGCCTGAAACCTGATACTTCGAACCGTGCGAGCTCATCAGCCGGCAATAGACCGTGTAGTCGATGCCTTCGGCGATGAATCGCACGCTGCCATCCACCATGCCAGTCTGGAACCCACCCGGATGCTCGCTGGAGGGGCGGGCATAGTTGACATCCGGCGGGCCCGGGATCGGCGCGAGCGGTGAAGGATCGTTTCCGGCATCCTGATTAGGCAAAATCGTCACAGCGGCGGGATCGCCCCAAACGACGCCGACGTTTGCCTCAAAGGGAGCAATGCGCCAATCGATCAGGTCGATGTTCTCAGCGAACATGATGGTATTCGAAGCCCCGTCGCCGCGAGCAATGTCGGCTGATGACGTCTTGAAAATCGGAAACGTGTCTGTGCTTCCCTTGATGCGGTTATCCAAGCACCCGTTGGCGGGGAAATCGTATGGTATGCCGGCACTGGGGGCTGGGTTGTCCAGCCAACCGGTATTCACCGCGTAGGAAGTGCGCTCTTCCAGATCGTCGTCGGTGGTATCACTGGGGCACTGCACCACTGCCAGACGTCCCCCAATGATGCTCGGAATGGAAAGCGTCATGGCGGTACCGTCTAACTGAAGCTGCCGGCGCATCTCGTCGTACATGTCGGGACGGCCCAGCTCGGTCAGCATCACATGGACCCAGGTTTGGTATCGATCGGGGCGGTCGTCCCATTGCGGCGGAAATGCCGGCGGCGAGATCGAGGGATAGGTTCGTGACGGCGGCAGGAAGGTCTTGCTTGTCTCAAACTGCCGCACAGCGAGCCCCATCTGCTTCAGGTTGTTGCCACATTGAACTTTCCGCGCCGCTTCGCGGGCGGCTTGGACGGCAGGCAAGAGCAGCCCCGCCAACACGACGATGATCGAGATGACCACCAGCATCTCGACGATAGTAAATGCGCCGCGAACTGGGTTCCCGTGACGTAGTCTCATGGCCTTGCTCCTCTTCGGTTCCTCCCCGTGCGATTCAAGCCGGGCCAGTGCCGGCACAGCAAATCCGATTGTCGCACCTGGGCTGGGGAATGTCGAGTCGATTGTGGTGAAAAGTGGCAGGCTGGAGGCCGGAGGTCGAAAGTCGGAGGTCAGAGGTCGGACGTCAG
>JAKEHX010000706.1 GCA_022614795.1 Planctomycetaceae bacterium
GTACTCTCCTACCGCCGCCGCTCATGAGCAAAGCCGACGCTTTCCCTCCTCCCCGTCCGATGGACCTGGTCGCCTGGCTGATTTGCGTAATCGCCGCAATCGGATTTGCGTTCGATATCTACGAGCTCCTCATGCTGCCGCTGATCCTGCGGCCCGCCTTGACCGAGCTGATCGGCGCCCCGCCGGGCACACCCAAGGGGGACTTCTGGTTCGGCATGCTGTTTTATGTGCCTGCGTTCGCGGGGGGCATATTCGGCCTGCTGGGAGGCTATCTGACGGATCGGCTGGGACGGCGGCGCGTGCTGACTTGGAGCATTCTGCTCTACGCCTGCTCGGCGTTCCTGGCCGGCTTTTCCACGAACATTTACATGCTCCTCTTCTTCCGCTCGACGACGTTCATCGGCGTGTGCGTCGAGTTTGTTGCCGCGGTCGCGTGGCTGGCGGAGCTGTTTCCGAACCCCGCCCAGCGCGAAAAGGCCCTCGGCTATACGCAGGCGTTCTCGTCGATCGGCGGCCTGTTGGTGGCAATTGCCAATGGCATTGCCGTCGAGTATGCGCAACATTTTCCAGCCATTTCGATTCCCGCGTTTCTCGAGCCGATGCTGGGCGGCTCGATCGCCCCGGAGCACGCCCACGAGCCATGGCGCTACACGCTCATGTCGGGCCTGATCCCGGCGCTTCCGCTGATCTTGATTCGGCCGTTCCTGCCGGAATCGCCGGTATGGGCGGAGAAGCGCAAGGCCGGCACGCTCAAGCGCCCGAGCATTGCGGCTTTGTTCTCGCCAGAACTCAAGAGAACCACTATCGTCACGGCCGTCGGCTTTGCCTGTACGCTGGGCGTCGCATTCGGCGCGATCCAGCAGATGCCGCAAATCGTCCCCGGCCTGACGGAGGTCGAAGCGGGCGCCAAAAAAGCCGCAGCGGCGGCGGTCGAGGCCGCCAAGAAGGAAGGCGAAACCAATCCGGCCAAGCTCGAAGCCGCGGGCAAACAGGGAGGCGGGCGCTATCGCCAGAAAATCGCTTCCGAGTACACGAAGATGCAGGAAGTGGGCGGCTTGTGCGGCCGTTTCGTGATGGCTCTGGTGCTGGGGGCCGTCGCGGTACGCTGGGCGGCGACGCTGCGAATGTTCCAGATTCCGGGCATTGTTCTCACGGCGCTGTTGTTCTGGTTTTTCCTCCGGATGCCCAACACCACGTTCTTCGAAATTCCGCTGGACGCCGTGTTCCTCGGCCGAATTCCCGTAACGACGATGTCGCTGGGCATGTTCCTGGTCGGGTTCTTTACTGTCGCCCAGCTCAGCTTCTGGGGCAACTATCTGCCGCATATGTATCCGGTGCACCTCCGGGGCACGGGAGAGAGCTTTGCCGCGAATGTCGGCGGCCGGCTTGTCGGTACTTCCGCGGCAGCCCTGACCGCGTTCTTTTCCGGCTTCATGCCTTACACGAGCGGCCCGCTCAAATATGCCACGGCAGCTTGCCTGGTCGGCACGACCATCTACTTGATCGGCATTATCGCCAGCTTCTTCCTCGTCGAGCCGAAACATGCGGCGAGTCAAGATTGATGTGTAACCGGCCTGGGAAGTTCCCTGTGGAGTTCCGCCGCTGGCGGGCCTACAATACATCCAGACATTCTGTCTTGGAGAACTGCCATGGCTGTTTCGCTCTTGCTCGCGGGCCTTTTGATCCTGGGACAAGCGGCCGACAAAGGCGCTTCCAATGCCCCGCCGGCCAATGCCCCGTCGACCGACGCCGAGCTGGCCAAGAACGTCAAGCGGCTGGTGCTGCTGTTGGACGACGAAGCTCAGGTCAAGCGCGAGGCGGCCGAGAAGGAGCTGGTCGCGCTGGGCGCGGACGTGCTGCCGCATTTGCCGTCGATCAACGCCAGCACGCTGCCCGCGGAAATGCAGAACCGTCTGCGGCGGGTGCGGGCGGCCCTGATGAAGACGGCGGTCGCCGCGACCACCAAGACCGTGCTGGTTTCGCTTGCGGGCGAGATGCCCCTGTCCAAGGCAATTGCCGAGCTGACGAGGCAGTCGGGCAATCCGCTCGTCGATTACCGTGAGAAGTTCAACCAAGAGCCGCGCGACCCGTCGATCAAAGTGGATCTCAAGGACGTGCCGTTCTGGCAGGCCTTCGACACCGTGCTCGACGCGGCGGGCCTTTCGGTCTATGAGTTCGACGAGGAGAAGGGGGCGCTGGCCTACGTCGCCCGCGGCGACGGGGCATTGCCGCGGATCGGCAAGGCGTCGTACAGCGGGCTGTTCCGCATGGAACCGGCGCGGATCGAGGCAGTGCGCGACCTCAAGAATCCGGAAAACCGCTCGCTGAAGCTCTTCGTCGAGGCGGCGTGGGAGCCGCGCGTGCGGCCGATCGTCATCGAGCAGCCGCTCGACGAGCTGTCGGCGCTGGACGAGGCGGGCAACGCGGTCTTGATCGACGGCAGTGAAGGGAAGCTCGAGGTGCCCGTCGAGACGAACAACTCGGCGGTCGAGCTGGAAATTCCATTCCTGTCGCCGGACCGCAGCGTCAAGCAGATCGCGTCGATCAAGGGCAAGCTGGATGTCGTCTGCCTCGGCCGCGTCGAGTCGTTCGAGTTTGCCGACATCGACAAGCTCAAGACGATGGAATTGGAGCGCGGCGGCGCGACGGTGGTCGTCGATTCGTTCCGCAAGAATGGCGACATCTACGAAGTCAACATGCGGGTCACCTTCGACAAGGCGAGCAACGCCCTCGAATCGCATCGCGGCTGGATTTACAACAACGAGTGCTATCTGCTCGATCCGAAGAAGAACCGGATCGACAACGTGGGGGTCGAGGCGACGCTGATCGACGACAATGCCGTGGGCCTTTCGTACAAGTTCGACCTCGGCGAGAACACCACGCCCAAGGGGCATGCGTTCGTTTACAAGACGGCAGCGGCGATCATCCGCGTGCCGGTCGAATTCGAGCTGAAGGGGATCGACCTGCCGTAGATGAGAAGGCGAGCACCAGGGGCAGCGATGTGGTGACGAACAAACATGCGTACTCTGGGAGCGCTCGTTTTTCTGGCGGCGTGCCGAATTGCTCTGGGCCAAACGGCCTCGGTCCAGGTGGCGGCGGTCGATGGCGAGCCAGTCTTTGCTGCTGAAGTCGAGCGTGAGCTGGCCAAGGCCTATCCCGATCGCAAATTGGCCGGCGACGAGCGGCGGACGCTTCTGGCGCAGGCCCGCGACCAGGTAATCGACCGGCGGCTGGTGCTCCGTCGCCTGGTGCGGCAGGACGAGTCGGCGAGCACGGCCGATGTCGACCACGCCCTGGCCCGGCTCGAAAAACAGATTACGGATCAGGGCGTCCCCCTGGCCGAGCACTACCAGCGGCTGGGCATCACGCGCGACGAGGTCCGCCAGACGCTCCTCTGGCAGCTCTCGTGGCAGACCTATCTGAAGCGGTATCTGACCGATGAGAACCTCGCCAGATATTTCGAGCGGAACCGCCGCGACTTCGACGGGACGCAGCTGCGGGTCGCGCACCTCTTGATCAAGCCGGCGGACAGCAGCGACGCGGCGCTGGCCGCGGCCATCAAGCAGGCCGGCGAGCTCCGCGAGTCGATCGCCAGCGGCAAGCTCGCGTTTGCCGACGCGGCGAAACAGCATTCGCAAGGGCCAAGTGCCAAAGGCGGCGGCGACATCGGCTGGATCGAGCGCCGCGAGCCGATGCCGGAGGCGTTCTCCGCAGCCGCGTTCGCACTGAACGTGGACGAAGTGAGCCCGCCCGTGACGACAACATTCGGCGTTCATCTGATTCAAGTCCTCGAGGTCAAGCCGGGGACAAAGACGTGGCAGGACGCCGCCGAGCGATTGCGGCCCGCGGCGACGCTCTTTCTCTTTCGCCGGCTGGCCAATTTGGAGCGAGCGGAAGTGAAGGTGGAGCGGGTGGAGAACTGGCCGTAGGACGGATTTGTAATCCGTCCGGGACGGAATGAAATTCCGTCCTACATGCTTCACGGCCGCACGCCGTTCTCGACCGCCAGTTCGACATCCCAAGGTGCGAGCGTCGCTTTGACTGTGACCTTGCGCGTGCGGATGTTGCCCTGCTCGTCTTCGACCTCGCGCTGCACCTCGACCTGGGCTTCGTCGCCCGAATCGAGCTGCGAGATCAGTCCGGTGAGCGTGGGAAAATCGACGATCTTGGTGCCGTTGAAATTCAAAAGCACGTCGTCGCGCTGCAAACCCGCCTTCTCGGCCGGGCTCCCCGCATGGACCGTCGAGAGGATGCAGGTGTTCTCGATCGTCATGCATCCGACACCCAAAAACGCCCCCTTGCGATGATCGACCTTGTCGTTGGGCAGCCCCGTCGTCTTGAGGAAGGCCTCGACGTCGGCTCGCTCGACCTTTGTGCCGTAAAGCTTGAGGAAGCTCAGCCGCGGCAGCTTCTCGAAATGAGCCAGCGCCTTGCCCGAGACCGGCGTGTAATAGATGCCGAGCTGCTGGATGCTGGGATGCTCGGCGATCGCGGTCAGGCCTTCATCGCTGACTGCCGCGCGATACAAGTGCAATTCCCGGGCGGCAGTCATGGCGGACGCATGCTTGAGCCAGTCGTCATGCACCCTATCGCCGACGAGCACCAGCTTGATCGCCGACAGCCACTTCAGCCGCGCCAGATCCGCCACGCTGCCGCGAAAGTCCGCGCCGATTTCGACCGATTCGATGATCTCCTCGACGGCCACCCCGTTAAACGATTGCGAGCGCACGACTTTGGCGCCGAGCCCTTCCAGCTCCGTCAGCGCCTGCGTGGAGCGGAGTTCCAACAGCTGCGCGAGAACACCTGCTGCCCGGCGGGCCACGCTGGGGTTCTCGCGCTGCGAGGCGGCTTGGATGAGCGCCTGCCGGGCGGCTTCCTGCGTAGTCAGGTCGGGCGAAAGCCCCAGCTGCAAGAGGACGTGCAAGGCCCGCGAGGTTGCTTCGAGGCTCGTGCCCGTGAGGGCGGCGCTTACCGCAGGGATCGCAGCGCCGCCCGCGGCAGCCAACTCGATCGTGGCCGTTTCGCGGGCCAGAAACTCGTTGGCGCTAAGCTGCTCGACGAGGGCCTTCAATTGCTCCGGCGTCAGCGGCGGCCTGACTGCCCGAGACGGTGCCGCCCGAGCCGTTGCGGGCTCCTGAGCCATGCCGACATACGGCTGGACCGCCAGCGCCATCGCCAGGGCGGCTACCAGCGGCATCGATGTTGGCCGGCAAAGGGTCACGGGCTTTAGCTTACGAATGGGTTGTCAATCCAATATACACCCTGGCTGGCACAAGCTAACTCGCCACACTGGCGGCCTGAGCGCCCGCCCAGGCGGCAATATCCGCCGCTCCCTTGCGGAGGCAGAAGTCGCCAAGCGATTCCTTCGGCTCGCGGGCCTCTTTGAAATACAGGAAGACCGGCGCCAGCGTGGCGACAACCTCCTCTTCGGGCACCATGTCCTTGTATAGGAAGTTGAGCCGGTCGCCGAGCAAACGGCCGCCGAGAAACACCGTGTATTTGCCGCGGGCCTTGCCGACCAGGCCAATGTCGCAGTTGTAAGGCCGGGCACAGCCGTTGGGGCAGCCGGTCATGCGGATCGTGAATTTCTCGTTCGACAGGCCGAGGCGGGCCAGCTCGACCTCGATCTGGTCGATCATGCCGGGGAGGGCCCGCTCGCTCTCGGTGATCGACAGGCCGCACGTCGGCCAGGCGACGCAGGCCATGCTCCAGCGGCGGACGCTGGAGACCTCTTCGCTGAGCGGCACGCCGTGCGAGCGGAGAATCTGTTCGAGGCGGCCGCGGTCCGCGTCGTTCACGTCGCCGAAAATCAGGCTCTGGTGCGACGTGAGCCGGATCGAGGGCCCAAGCGTGCGGCAGACCTCGCGGATCGCCGTCTTCAGCCGCATCTCGCCGGTGTCCTTGATCCGGCCGTTCTCGATATTCAGGCCATAGAACCATCGGCCGTCCCCTTGCTGGTCCCAGCCCATATGGTCGTTAAAGCCATGCACATCGTCGGCGAGTGGCTCGGCCAGCGGGCCGCCGAAATATTCCTCGACTTTGGCTTTGAACGCGGGGACGCCCCAGTTGGCGATGACGTACTTGAGCCGGGCGAGCTTGCGGTCCTCGCGGTTGCCGAAGTCGCGCTGCACTTTGAAAACCGCTTCGACCGCGCGCAGCACTTCGCTGGGCGTGACGTAGCAGATCTTTCGGGCCACTGCGGGGAAAGTCTTCTTCGCTGACGGTGTGACCCCCATGCCGCCGCCAGCCAGCAGGTTGTAGCCGACGATCTCGTCCCCCTTGGTGATCGCCATGAGGCCCAGGTCGTTGGCGTACAGATCGACGCAGTTGTCGAACGTGTAGCCGATCGCCATCTTGAACTTCCGCGGCATGTAGAACTTGCCGTAGATCGGTTCGACGTCGAAGCCGTCGCCGTCCGCCGCGCCGCCGACGAGCTGCTTTTCGCCGCTGGCGGAATCGGTCAGCCAGGTTTCGTGATAGGCGGGCGAACGCGGGGCGAAATTCGCCGCGAGAAGATCGGCGAGCTGCTGCGTTTGCTTGTAGATGTTGTTCTTGTACGGCGCGGGGCAGCA
>JAKEHX010000707.1 GCA_022614795.1 Planctomycetaceae bacterium
CCGCCACGCCCATCCCGCGGACGCTGCACATGTCGCTGGTCGGCCTGCGCGACATCTCAAACCTTGAAACTCCGCCGGAAGACCGCTTGGCGGTCGAAACGAAGGTGGCCCGCTGGGACGAATCGATCGTGCGGCACGCCGTGCTGCGCGAGCTGGCCCGCGGCGGGCAGATTTACTTCGTGCATAACCGCGTGAGCGACATCGAGCTGGTCGCCAATCGCCTTCGCCGCATCGTCCCCGAAGCCCGACTGCGGATAGGCCATGCTCAGATGCCAGACGACGAGTTGGAGGAAGTGATGGTCGATTTCGTCGCCGGCAGGTTCGATCTTTTGCTCTCGACGACAATCGTCGAAAGCGGCCTGGACATTCCCAACGCCAATACAATCTTCATCGATGAGGCCGACCGCTACGGCCTGGCCGACCTGCATCAGCTCCGCGGCCGCGTCGGTCGCTATAAGCACCGGGCTTCCGCCCACCTCCTGATCGAGCCGCACAAGCATCTGACTCCCAACGCGGCCCGGCGGCTGCGGGCGATCGAGGAGTTCAGCGAAATGGGGGCGGGCTTTGCCATCGCCATGCGCGACCTCGAGATTCGCGGCGCGGGTAACCTGCTCGGAACCCAACAAAGCGGGCATATCGCGGCGGTCGGATACGAGCTGTATTGCCAGCTCCTGGAGAACGCCGTCCGCACGCTTCAGAACATGCCGGCCCGCCTCACGCTCGATGTCGATGTCAACCTGCCGGGCGACGCGTTCCTGCCGGCCGACTACATTGCCGACCTGCGGATGAAGATCGACCTGTATCGCCGGCTGACGCGGGTCACACGCTTCGACGACCTCGACGACCTGCGGTCGGAGCTGATCGACCGCTTCGGCCCGCCGCCGCCGCCAGTGCAGCGGCTCCTGACGCTGGCCGAGCTGAAAATGGACGCGTCGCTCTGGCAAATCAGCTCGATTTCGATCGAAGAGCAGTTCGTGGTGTTTCGCTACAGCAATCGCCAGCGGATCGACCAACTCGCCAAGCTACGCCCCGGGCAACTGCGGATCGTGGACGAGCGGAGCGCCTATCTGCCGATCCCCAAAGGGTTTATGACGCCCGACAAGCTGCTGGCACTGACAAAATCTGTCTTGCAGCCGGGGGAATAGGCCCCTATTATCCCACGCGCCAATTTCCGGCCTCAACCGGCGGTGGGTGCTACGACTGCGCCCAGCGTGGGTGCGGCGATGGGCTCTTGGGCTTTCAACGTGATGCGGCTTCCAGTAGGGCACTTTGTGCGGCTCGTGGTTTTGGTGACCATCGGGGTGTCGCTGCGCGCCGGATTGCCGGATTCAATCTTCGCGCAGACGTATGCGCCTTCACCGGGCGAGCGCGGCGATCCCTACAGCCCGCTTGGACCGCAGGCGCAGATTCAAGCGCGCTACCCGCTGCCACAGCCGCAAACCCCGCCGCCGCCTCAGCCGCAATTTCAGCCGCCGCCGCAGCCGATTCGCGAGCCGTTGCCGCAGCAGAACGGCTACGCGCCGTCTGGCCAGCCGCTGGCGCCGCCGGGCGCCGCGGCGCCCCCGCAAGGAAATGAAGTAGGTTTCTCGCCCAACGAGGTGTTTGCCCCGAATCGGGTCATTGCCACCGTCGGCAGCGAGTTCATTCTGTACGGCGAAGTTTCCGGGGCCGTCGAACAAATGCTGGCCCCGGTGCTGCCGCAAGTCAAAACCGAATCCGACCGCCAGGAGCTGGAGAAGATTCGAATTGCCCTGACCAGGCAGGTCCTGGGCCAGACGATCAACACCAAATTGATGTTCCTCGAATTCCTGCGAACGATTGAAAAGAATGCCGGCCGCGACAAGCTGCCCGAAGTGCAAAAGAACATCGACGAGAAGATGGGCGAGAGTTTTGAGAAAGAGCTGACCGCCATGCGGACGCAGATAGCCACCGCCAAGCCCGAGGAAATTCAGAAGCTGATGCAGCGCGACGCGATCATTCCCCGCCTGGCAGTGCTGATGCGCGACAACCAGGCCGAGACGCTCCAGGAACTCGATGCGATCCTCCGCCGCTACGGCTCGTCGCTCTCGAAGCAGATTCGCCTGTACGGCGAAGACCGCCTGGGCAAGGACACGATCCGGCGGCAGGTGTTTACCAAGGAGGAAGTCAGCCACCAGGCCATGCTCGACTACTACGGGGCGCATGCAGACGATTTTGCCGTTGGGGCCAAGGCTCGCTTCGAGATTCTAACGGTCAAGTTCGCGAACTTTGCTTCTACGCAAGCCGGGCGCAACCTGGCCTGGAACACGCTGGCCCAGATGGGGAACGAAGTCTATTTTGGCGCTCCCTTCTCGACCATCGCCCGCAAACACTCGCAAGATCCAAAGGCGCAGCAGGGCGGCCAATACGACTGGACTACTCAGGGAAGCCTGGCCAGCAAGGAGATCGATCAGGCCATCTTTACGCTCGAGCCGGGCAAGCTGAGCCAGATCATCGAGGACGAGCGCGGGCTGCATATTGTCCGCGTGATCGAGCGGACGGACGCGGGCCACGTCCCCTTCCACGAGGCCCAGCCCAAGATCAAAGAGGCCATCGAACTGGAGCGGCGCGAGGCGGACTACAAAAAGTTCGTCGATGCCCTCCGCACCAAGACACAGGTCTGGACGGTGTATGACGATGTGCCGCACGTCGCCCGCGATGGAGCGGGACCATCGCTGCGGTAGGTCTTACGCCTGGTTCGGCGCATCGATTTCAATTTGCGCCTGCGCTGCTTTTTTGGCCGCCGCAGGCCGGGCGTAGGCCAGCAGTCTCTTGATCGCCAGAGGCGCCACGCCGAGCAGGACCAGCGCCGCTGCCAGCCGCCAATCGAGAATGCTCGCCAGGCCGCGCTCCTGGATTTCGCTGAGGCGCTTGACGCTCGAGCCGGCCAGGACAAACACGATCGTGCCGGGAAGCATCCCGAGCTGGCTGACCCACCAGAAGGTGCGCGCCCGCAGCCGCGTCAGCCCCATCACGATGTTGATCAGCCAGAACGGGACCTGGGGAATCAGGCGGAGCGTGAACAGGTAAAACGCTCCTTCGCGGTCAATCGCCTCGTTAAACGCGGCAATCCGCTCGGCGTAGCGGGCCTGGATCGCCTGGCCGAACAAATAGCGACTGAGGAGAAAGGCGATCGTGGCCCCCGTGGTGGAGGCGAAGCTGACGACGACCAATGCCTTCCAGAATCCAAACAGCCAGCCGTAGGCGACACTCATGACGACCGCGCCCGGCAGCGAGAGGCCGGTAACCGCGACGTAAGCGAAGAACGCAATCGCCAGCGAACCAATGGGATGCGCGTCGCATAGCTTGCGGAGATTGGCTTCGCGGGCCGCGAGAGCGTCGAGCGAGAGCTCCTGTCGAAATCGCAGGAATAGCGCCGCCGCGACAATCGCCAAGAGCACCAAGACCGTCGCGCGCAGCCACAGGGCGCGCGGTCCTTGCGGCGGCGTCCTGGCCGGGGGCGTTGATTCGGAAGATTCGCGATCAGAAGTCATGGCATCGGCGCCATGTGCTCCGCGAATGGGCGTCCTTTCGCGGAGCGAAAGGCGACACTACTCCAGCGTAAACAGTTCTGCCAGCTGCTGCGCGCTGGCGTCGATCCAGCAGAGGTTGTCGCGCTCGGGATCGTCCGCGACCTGGGGCCCGCGCGGGCTGATCACAATCAGCCGAGCGCCACTGGGGGCCTGATCGCGCAGCTGCAAGAGCGTTGCTTCCAGCGATGATCCGTCCGCGGATGGCAACGTCGCCAGCTCGTCGAGAAGCTCGTGGCAAAACAGCGGCGACGCCGGCCCCGACCAGACTTGCGGCTGGCGGCCGGCGACGGCCACGACAAGCCGCGAGTTTCCGCGGTTGGTCAGATCGGCAATGGCAGTGGCGGCCAGGCTGATGGCGAGTTCCAAACGGGCGAGGTCCCCCTGCTGTGGCGACTGGGGCAGCCACGGGTCGAGCAGCAAGGCAACGTCGCGATTGCGCTGCCGCTCAAATTGAAGGACCGTGGGCGCGGCCAGCTTGGCCGTCGTTCGCCAGTGAATCCACCGCGTGCTGTCGCCGCTCTGCCAAGGGCGCAGGCCGTAGTAATCTCCTTCGGTCAGGCCGCGCTGCGGATGCCGCCGCTGGTCGCCGGCCATTTCGGCTTCGAGCAATGCCGCCCAGGCGGGCGACAAGCGGCCGATCCGCGGTGCGACGATCAGCTCGGCCTCGTCATTTAGCGTAAAGTGGCCCCACACCAGGCCGAGCGGATAGCGCGTTGAAACGCGCAGCGGACCGAAGCGATAGCGGCCGCGCCGCGGAATCGTGATGCGATAGTCAGTGGTAGTCATGGCCCGCGCCGGAATTTGAGCGGCCAGCGCCGCGGCGTGCGTGCGATTGAGCCCTAGGGCAGCCCTGATTGTTTGCCACGGCGACCCTCGACTCCCGACTCCCACACCCCCGGCTCCCGGCTCTTCGCTCACGCGCTCGACCCAATCGTCGACGGCGACCAGCCAGGCGCCCAGGCTGCGGCGCGTGTTTTCGACCGTGATCTCAACCGTCAACGGCTCGCCGGCACAAACCTGCTCGGGAAGCTTGCGGCGGACCACCAGGCCCCGGAGCGTCGCCATGACGATTCGCCAGTTCAACAGCAGCGGGGCCATCATCATCCCCGACAGAATCACCAGCAGATTGAAATTCCGCATCACTGCTCCGCCGACAATGAACCCCAGGACGCAAAGGTAGTAAACGCCTTCACGGCTAGGCCAGGCACGGCGGCGGACGGGCATTGCGTGGCTCCAGGGAATCGGCTCATTGTCACACTGGACCGCGCCCCTGCAAGCAGATTCGCGTCAATGATCAATTTGCAATGATCAATTTGCAATGACCAATTTGCAATGACCAATTTCAGTAGTTCCAAGTCCGGCTAGATCAGCATAGGTGAACGCAAGAGGGTTCCTCAGAATGGTTTGTGTCAACAGACCAAGCCAAGGAGGGCCCTC
>JAKEHX010000708.1 GCA_022614795.1 Planctomycetaceae bacterium
ATGGAGCGCTCCTGCGTCGAGTGCCACAACACCCACCCACAGTCGCGGCGCAAGGACTGGCAGGTGGGCGATGTGCGCGGCGTGCTGGAGATCATCCGCCCTCTGGACAAAGACGAAGCGCGTGTCGGTGAAGCTCTTCGCCTGGCGCTGTTGCTCAGCGCCGTGGTTTCCGGCTTGCTATTGGGGGGCGGTATGCTCGTGCTCTCAGCCAGCCGCAGGCGGACGCCGGTCGGATCGTAAAGGGGTTGGCGGAGTGTCTCGAAGCGGGAAGGGGGGCAGGTTTGTAACCTGCCTGTAGCTGAAGTCGCCAGACGTCGCCAGACTTCAGGCCAACCTGCATTCTGGCGCGGCCGGAACTCTGGCGAGTTCCGCTACTTAGGGAATCAGCTCCAAACAGATCAGCCGCTCGTCGCCGCGCAAATATAACAGCCCGTGCGACACGATCGGCGCTGCCCAGCAGGGGTTCTTGAGTATCGGCTCCTGCTTGCCGAGCAGTTTTTCGCCCAGCAGCGGGTCGGCATAATCGACCATGGCCACTTCCTCGTACTTTTCCGGGTTCACTTTGAGTAGCCACAGCTGGCCATACTCGCCCAGGCAAAGGAAGTGGCCGTCGATATAGGTAAGCGAGCAGCGGGCCATGCCCGGTTGGCTCCACTTGACCTTGCCCGACTTCCACTCGATGCACCGCAACTCCGCGTTGTGCTCGTGACGGCCCGAGCTGCCGTAGAGGAAGCCGTCCACCTCGATGGGCGTGTTCCAGTGCGTCTGCATGGCCCGCTCGCGGGTGCGGTCGTCGTCCTTCCAGACCACTTCGCACTTTCCCGGCGCGACTTTGAGCAACGAGCTGCCAGGGCCGTAGGTTTCGCTGATGAAGACCTCGTCGCCGCGCACGACCGGCATCGACGCGTTGACGCTTTCCAGTCCGCGATCGCGCCACGGGTAGTGAAAATCGAGCTGGCCGCTGGCCGGTTCGAAACCAACGAGGCCGCCGCGGCAGAACGCGAAACACCAGCGGCGCCCGCCGATCGTGGCCAGCTTCAGCGAGGCGTAGCTGGCCAGTTCGTCGGCCAGCTTGTATTTCACTTCGCCGGACCGTTTGTCGAAGGCCACGATGCCCGTGCCGTTGGGATCGACCAGGTTGAGCTGGCCGCGGGGAACGCGCTGCGACTCTCGCGGGCTGCCGCCGACCATCACGATCAACAGGTCTCCCTCAACGACCGGCGTGCTGCCCACGCCGAAGAAATTCTGCACGACGCCGAACTCTTTGGCCGTATCGACCTCCCACAGCGGCTTGCCGTCCGCAGCATTGCAGCAAATCAGCCGCCCGCCGGCGCCAAACGCATAGACCCGGTCTTCATCGACCACCGGAAAGCAGCGCGGCCCGTTGTTATAGCCGTACATGTCCTGGTAATCGGTCGGGACCTCGTGTTGCCAGAGCTGCTCGCCCGTCTCGGCATTGAGGCAATAGAGCCGCTCCCGATTGCCGAACCGGTCGAATTGAAACAGGCGGCCGCGGCTGATCGTCGGGGCGCCGTAGCCTTCGCCGAGCGGGCGCTGCCAGACGAGTTTGAGTCCGCTGGCACGCCAATCGGTCAGAATGCCCTTCTCCGGCGATTTGCCATCGCCGGTCAGGCCCAGGAATGCCGGCCAATCGACGCCTGCCTTGCGCGTGGCGAGTTCGGTTTGCCTGGGCGGCTGGTCGGCCTTGGGCGATGTCGCCGCGGGGGCTAGTGAGGGAGCGAGGGCAGGAGCGGCCGGTGCTTGAGCGGCGCTCGGCGGCCCGCAACCAGCAGACAATGTTGCCAGGAAGATCGAGGATGCACTAAGCCATCGAGACATCGCACTGCTCCGGCTGGCCGAGTTCGGCGGATCGGGCGTAATATACTCTCATCGGAAGGCCCGCTCCATGCTCCAAATTGCTGCCCACATCGGCATTCCCGACGACGAGCTGAAGTTCTCGTTTTCCCGCAGCAGCGGGCCGGGAGGACAGAACGTCAACAAGGTTTCGAGCAAGGCGACGATGCGCTGGGCGGCGACGGCTTCGGCCAGCGTCCCCGTCGATGTCCGCGACCGCTTCCTGAAGAAATACGCGAGCCAGCTGACGAAGGATGGCGAGCTGGTGGTCTACAGCCAGGAGTTTCGCGACCAGCCGAAGAACATCGACGCCTGCCGCGAGAAACTGCGGGCGATGCTGGCCTCGGTCGTCACTCCGCCAAAAAAGCGCCGCCCGACCAAACCGACCAAAGGCTCAAAGACCCGCCGGCTCACCGACAAGAAGAGTCGGGCGAAGATCAAGGAAGGGCGGCGATTCCGCGGGGAGTAGGTTCGCGAAAACAACGATCATTGACGGTCCTCGGCCGACGGATCTGGGAGATACATTACTCGTTTGCTTTGGCCGAGCCAGCGCGAGAGGGGCCGCGGATCGTCAATCTCCAGCCGGTCGTCGACCTGACCTGTGCGACGGAAATGCTGTTCATAAAGCCGTGTGGCCGGCGAGAAGGGGACGTTGAGCGCACGATAGGCGCGGTCAGAGACCCGCTCCCCGTCTGGTGACTCGCTGTCGTAAATCACTGCCTCGGGCACATTCGCCGAATAGACGCACCACGCGAGATAGCCATCGCACAGGTTGAGGTAGAAGAGGGCCGGATAGGCCATCCAAAGGACGAGGGTCGCCTGCCAACCGAAATGCCGCACCGGATTCAAGCGGGAGATGACCGGTTGCCGGTCCGCGGCCGAATCGATGGGTGCATCAGCAAGAGAGAGCGCGGGCCACAGCGGCTCGTTCCAATTCATGAACAGCCCGAATCCGGCGGCGCCCAGCGCCAGGTTCCACGGCCAGACCGCCGAATTCCACCCGCGGGCAACCAGCGTGAGCAGTACCATGCCGTGCAAGAGCCCCGCCGCTTGCGGCACGACGCGACGCGTGGCAGGAAAGAATGCAGCCAGGCCCAGCAGCATTTCAAATGCAGCCGTCCCAATCCCCAAGATCATGGCCTGGCGAGTGGTCACACCGGGCAGCAGGCCCAGCACCAGGTCCGGCCCGGTCGCCATGAGGTATTCGGGACTCAACAGCTTGTGCAGCCCCGCCCAGAACCAAAGCGAAATCAAGTGGCACCTGGCCAAAAGCAGCGCCCGTGGGTGCGCCACGGTGCCCAGCAGCAGGATCGCCAGCGAAACAAACTCCGGTTGGATGCGCATTTGATCGAATCCGATCGCCGCCGCCAGCACCAGGCAATGTACCGTCGCACCGATCCGCGGCCAAACGATCGCCGCCGCCAGCGTGAACAGGAGCGCCTCGCCAAACGGAACTTGCGGGCGGTCGAGAAGGGCCGAATCAAAGACGGGCAGGTTCGGCATCGCTGCTCCCGAGCGGACCTGCCAGAGCGGCCAGGTCAAAATCACGCTCATCGCCTGGCACGCCGCCACCAGCCCCCTGAGCAGCGGTCGATCGCGCACGTCGGAATTGGACGGCATGGTTGGATGGGTGCTCACTGCGTTCCGCCGAAAATCTCGGGCCTGGCTTGCCACTGGTCGATTTCGTCCCAGGGCCAGAGCGGCCGGGGAATCTCGGTGTATTCATACTCCCAGAAGTTCGGCGGCGCACAACCCGGCGCGCGGACGCTGTAAATCGCCGCCGCTTGCCGCTCGTACACCGCCCGAAAGCCGCAGGGACTTTTTGCGACCACAACCACAGCGGCATAGGGATCCAGCCCCGCGGCGCGAAACAGTTCCGGCGCGAAGTGCGGTCCACTGCGGCTGGTGACGATCACCCTCACCTGGCCAAGGCGCAGCACGGCGCTGGGGCCCATGTCGATCGCCAGATTTCGCCCCAAGTGCCCGCTCATAACGAACCGCGCGTCAAAGACGCGCTCGACCTGGGCGGTTATCGGCAGCCTGATTCCAAACCGCCAGTCGCGGATGCCGCCGATGCTGCCGGACCAATTCGCGCCGATTCCCAGCTTTTGGGCTTGGGCGACAATCTCCGGCGCAACAACCGTGACGAGCACTGGCCGCGGCCAGCGGTACTTCAGCATTTCCCGCAATAGCCAGACGCTGTCGCCCGGAGCCCCGCTCGTTGTCGCATCGGCGGCGTCGCTGAGCACGACCAGGCCGCCAGCTTGTTCATGCGCGCGGCGGACTCCCTCCTCAACCGAAACCAGCTCTGGAAGATACTCGCGACGCCGCTGCCATAGCTCATCGGCCAATTCACTGCACAGCCGCTGGGCCAATTCCGGCTGGCCCGCAGTCGTCACGATCGCAGCCGAGGCGAGGTCGGGGATATCGAGCCAGGGCTGCACGGTCGCAATTCCGGCGGCGAGCACGTCGGGTTGCTTTTCGAGCGCCTGAAGCTTGCGTTTGAGATCGGCGCTGACGCCGGCGGCGGCTTCGGTGTTCGCCCTTTCGGCGGGAAGAACGCAGGGAACCTTGCAGAAGGCCGTGACCGGACGCGATTGGCCCGCCAGCAATCGCTTGAGCACCGCCGCGCCGCGCTGGCCGGTCTCGAATACGTCGACGTGCGGCGCCGTATGGTAGAGCACCAGCGCGTCGGCGTGCTCAACCATTCGCCGCGTGACATTCGCGTGCAAATCGAGCGTCGCGACGATCGGAACCGACGTGCCCAAAAGCTGCCGCAGGGCCTCGAGCACTTCGCCTTCCACGTCGGGGTGGTCCATGGCGGCCAGCGCTCCATGCAGGGCCAGAAGCACTCCGTCCACGGGCCAGGCCGTGCGGAGTGCACCGATCAATTCGGCTTTGAGCCACTCAAACGTCTCCGCGGTCGCCCGCCCGCTCGGCCAGGCTGGCAGCCGGACCAGGCCGACAATCTCGGGCTTCTCTGGCCAGCGGCGAAGCGACTGAATGAAACCGCCCAGCTCGTTGGTCTCGGCCATGTGCGCGACGACGTCGGTCCCGCGCAGAATGCCAAATGCCTCGAAATCCGCCCGCGTCGTCGCTAGCGGATTAAACGTGTTGGTTTCTTGCCAGAGCTGGCCGATTGCGATCCGCATCGGTTAACTCGCAATCTCCGCGGCGGCCTTGTCCAACCGGGCGAGCGCTTCCGCGACATCGGCTGGCTGCATCGCCGCACAAAATCCGTGGTGGCACGGCGCGCCGCCATAATCATGGAAATAGACGCCGTGCCTGTTGGCGGCTGCATAGAACCGCATCAGGAGCGACTTATCGTGCCGCTGGGCGTCGGCGTAACTGGTCACCGGCTCGTCGGGCGGCATGCCAAAATACATGCCGAAGCGGGCACCGAGCCCTTGGACCCGCACGCGCAGGCCGTGGCGGGCAAATAGCGTCCGCAATCCGCCGTAAAGCTGCTCCGCGATGCTTTGTATGTGCTGGTAAAAGCCCGGCTCGCGATAGGCCTGGACAGCCGCCAGCCCGGCGGCAACGACCACCGGATGACCGTTGTAGGTGCCGCTGTGCTGACAGTCTCCTTCAGGCATCAATCGCTGCATGATGTCGCGCCGTCCGCCAAAGACGCTGAGCGGGTAGCCGCCGCCAACCGCCTTGCCAAGCGTACACAGATCGGGCGTTACGCCGAGGTATTGCTGCGCCCCGCCGATTCCCATCCGAAAGGCGCTGAGCACTTCGTCAAACACCAGCAGAGAGCCGTGCTGCGCGGTCAGCCGGCGAAGCGTCGCCATGAATTCCGTGGTCGGCAAGACGCAGCCCGTGTTGTAGTAGATCGGCTCGCAAATCGCAGCCGCGAGTTCGTGCCCGAAGCGGCGAAACGCCTCTTCGACCAGGTCGGAACGGTTATAGGGAACTTGCACCAGGAGCTGATCGAGGCCGGCCGTCACGCCGGTCGAAATCGGTTTAAGCGGTGGATTGAACTGGCCGAGCTCGCCTTGCGCCGACCACATCACCTGGTCGTGGTAGCCGTGAAAATTCCCTTCGAATCGCAGGATTTTCTGCCGCCCCGTGAAGGCCCGCGCCAGCCGCAGGCAGTGCATCGTGGCTTCGGTTCCCGAACCGGTAAATCGCAATAGCTCCAGGCAGGCAATGGACCGGCACAACAGCTCAGCGAGTTCCGCGTGCAACTGGGATTCATACGAACAAGCCGCCCCGCGGGCCAGAGCCGCCTCGACCGCCGAGCGTAGGCGCGCATCGCCGTGGCCCAGGAGCGTGGCGCCATGGCTTGTGCACAGGTCGATCAGCTCGCGGCCGTCTAGATCCCAGACGCGGCAGCCCTCGGCGCGCTGAAAGAGCATGGCGTGGCCGATGGCCTGGTTCACGCGCGTCGAGGAGGATACGCCGCTGGCCAGAAACTGTTTGGCGTGTTCGTGCTGCTGTTTGACAAGACTCATCCGCGCCCCTTCATTGCTTCAACCGGCCTGCATGAGCTGTGTCATCTCAGTCACAGGACTCGTGAGGTTCATTGAGTGGCCACCACAGCCGGCGATCTTGCAGGAAGTTCGCCGCTTATGCAGCCGGCGGAGCAATCACGCGCTGCCAGCGAGGCGGGACAGTGTCCCAGGCCGCACAATAGGTCGCTTCGAGCGGCACGAGGATGTGCGCCTCCGGCTCCAGGAACAGCGGCATGTCCGGCAGTGGCTCGCCCACGCCGATGGTTTCAATGTAGGCCCGCGTGATCAGGTCGCACTCGTAGGCGACGAGCGTGAGCGGGCGCTCCGGCGGCAAGTGAAACGGGTCGTCCTCGACTTCAGACCAAATCGCGGCATGAATTCCGTTCGGATCGCGCCGGCCGGGCGGGAACGGATCGATCAGCAGCAGGTGGATGCGGTGTTCAAGCAATTCGCAGGCCTTCAGAATGAACGCGCGAAAGGCGCTCGTGTTATTCTTGTTGCCCGGTGAGACGATTTCGATCATCGCGACAATCCGATCGCCGCTGACGTGCCGAACGGCGATCGAACTCTTGCGCCGCCGATGAAATTCGGACGGTGTTTCAGCGAAGTGGGTTGTTTTCGGCCGCGTCCGCCTGGCGGTGGCGGTTCCCCCGCCTGGTGTAGAATCGACGTCGGCATCCTGGAGTGTCAAGACATCTGGACCAAACCCGGCAGCCTGTTGCTCGGCCATGGCGTAGAGGTCGGGCGGCAATAAGCCGCGGTTCAGGACGCGACTGATTTCCGAAATCCACTCGTGGTGAAAGTGGTGGTAAATCCCCGCTTCGACGCGCGTCCAGTCGTGGATTGGCATGGTGGAACCTCCCCACCATTGTACCGGACCCAGCACATGCCTTCATGCGCTCGCCCGGCGATTCCTTTCCCGCCGCCAACTCAGGAGGTCGGGAGTCTTTGGCGGAACAGGGGCAATCGGGACGCTTGTCCTACGGCGGATTGCAAACCTGCACCACTTAGGCCTGGAGGCTGGCCAGGCAGTCGCGCATGTACTCGATGCTTTCGCGGGCTAGCGCCTCAACGCCTGGCGTGTAGTCGAAGACTTCAACCGAGACCCAGCCGCGATAGTCGATCTCGGCCAGGGTCTGGAAGATGGGGACGAAGTCGAGGTCGCCCATGCCGGGGCCGCGCATGTTCGGGTCGTTGGCGTGAAAGTGGGCCAGGAGCTGCCGGTTCTCGCGGAGCAGTTGGGGAATTGGTTTGGACTCGGTGGACATGGCCTTGCAGTCGAGGTGCAGACGGCAATGGGGCGAGGCGACCATTTCGCAAAGCTGGACCCCCTTCTCGGCGGTGAGCAGGAAGTTGCCGTCCTTGGGGCCGAGCGGTTCGACGGCCAGCGTGATGCCGCACTCTTCAATCGTAGGCATGGCCCGGCGGAGACAATCGGCTGCCAGGTCCATCGCCTGGTCGTGCGTGACGCCGGGCATGAGATTCCGCTGCATCGGCGAGCCGAGCACCATCAAGTGACCGCCCAGATCGCGGCAGAGGCGGGCCAGCTCGCCCAGGTAGTCGGCCGTGTTTTGGCGGACGGCGTTGTCCGGGGTCGTCAGGTAGTAACCGGTGGTTTTCGCGAGGAGCCAGTGCAGGCCGATGATCGCCAGGCCCGCGTCGTCGGCCTGGCGGCGGACCTCGGCGCGGCGGGCGGGGGAGATTTCGTAGGCGCTGGTGTGGATCGTGAAGGGGGCGATTTCCAGGCCGGTGTAGCCCAGCTCGGCGGCGAAGGCAAAGGCCTTCTCGAAGGGCCAGTCCTGGAACGTCTCGTTGCAGATCGCGAATTTCATGGGCGGACCGGTGGTGATTGGCGAGAGAATGCCAATCACACTAGCCCGCGGAGGATTCGAGGAAAAGCTGGTGGACGAGAGTGAGCGTGCGAAAGAAAACACGCCCACGCAAGCGTGGGACGTGGCACCCGATCAGCGACCGAGTGAGTTAGCCGGCTCGCTCAAGCTCGGAGCTGGTGCGCTCGGCCTGATAGACCACGCGGATGGCGTTGATCACTTCCGCGCCCTCGGTCGCGTTGCGCACGACCTCCTGGGCGAGCTGCTTGTGATAAAACGAGCTGACGCGGCCGCGCAGGACCACGGCATCGCCGTCTTGAACGACCGTCAGGCGGCGGAGATCGAATATGCGGCTGTCCGACAGTGCCGCCTTCGCGAGTGCAGCGGCATCCCTCAAGCAGAGCTCGGCCATCATCTTCGGGCCCCTCCGTGGCCGGCGTCCGTGAATTGTCACGAGCAAGACAAGCGTGACGCCGGCAGCGAGTCCATTTGTCGGCGAGCACGCGTGGGAATGCCTGCTCGTCGGTTCGTCCGGCGAATCATCCAATGTAAGGACGCTGGCAGACCTGTCAACGCGAAGTGGCCCTTCCTGGCGGCGAATTCAGAAAATCTTCCCGGCTTTTTCCATGTGCGCAACCACCTGGGCTGCTAGCACTTCCGGCGGCTGATGGAAGGAATCCAGCCGCAAATCCGGGCGTTCGGGAGGCTCGTAGGGAGCATCGACGCCCGTAAAGTCCTTAAGCTCGCCCGCTCGGGCCTTTTTGTACAGCCCCTTGGGGTCGCGCGCTTCGCACACCTCCAGGGGGGCATCGACGAAGACTTCCAAAAAATC
>JAKEHX010000709.1 GCA_022614795.1 Planctomycetaceae bacterium
CCCCCGCGCGCGGGCCGGCGGCTTTGCGGAGGCGATCGGCGATGGCGACGCCCATGCCCTGCTCGATCGGCAGCGTCGTCAGGGCCACGTCGCAGCCCAGTTCGTCCACTCGGCGCAACGTTGCATAGAGGGTTTTGGCCAGCTCGACATCATCGGCTGGCAAGGAAATCACCATCACGTGTGGGGGTAGCGAAAGAGAAGCGGACTCCCGGAGCAAAACGGCAACTTTCTTGCCCTGGGCCGACAGCTCCGCGGCTCGCGCGGCGATCTGGCCGGGGCTGAGCAGCTCGATGCGAGCTTGCGGTGCGTAGTGGCTCTCCAGACTTCCCGAAACGCGCGGGGCATCGGCCGATTGCGATGGCGAGACTTGCCCGATAACGGCAGCGAGCTGCTGGGCCGTGATGCCTCCGGGCCGCAAGACCGCGGGCTTCTCGCGCGAGAGGTCAACAATCGTCGATTCCAATCCAACCGCGCACGGACCGCCGTCAAGGACGAGATCGACTCTCTCGTCGAGCTCGGCCAGCACGTGCTGGGCTGTGGTCGGGCTGACGCGGCCAAAACGGTTCGCCGAGGGGGCCGCGATTCCGCTGCCGAACCGGCGCAATAGCTGCTGAGCGACCGGATGTCCCGGAACCCGCAGGCCGACGGTGTCGAGTCCTCCCGTGACCAGGTCGCTCACCCGCGGTCCGCGGCACAAAACGAGCGTCAGAGGACCCGGCCAGAACACGGCCGCCAAGTGCCGCGCGGCGGGCGGAACATCGACCGCCCAGTCGGCCAGCTGTGAGGCATCGGCCAGGTGCACGATCACGGGATGGTCGGCAGGCCTTCCCTTGGCGGCGAAGAGCGCCTTCACGGCCGACGAATTTTCCGCGGCCGCCCCCAGGCCATACACCGTTTCCGTCGGAAAGGCCACCAGCCGGCCGCGGCGCAAAAGCTCCGCGGCTTGATCGAGGGAATCGGGCGTGGGGGGCAGGACGAGCGTCATAAGTAGTAGGCACACTCCGTGTGCCGTCAGCCGGAAGACAGCACACGGAGTGTGCCTATTACTTTTTCAGCTACATGTTTCGCCGCATGACGCTCGACAGTGGCCGGTCCGTCGACATTGGCCAGGGAAACCGGAAGGCCAGCCAGGCCGCCGCGCCGATCGCCAGCCAGCCCAGCCACGGCCACGGGCCGGCGGCCAGCCACAATGCGCCGCCGATCGCAAACAAAAGGGGTGCGTGGCGGCCCAGCCGGCTGCGCAATGTTGCCTGCGAAGCGAGCCACGCCAACGTCGCCGTGGCAAGTGCGACGAGCACCAGCCAAACGAGCCAGGCATCGCTTTGCGAGGGCGGGGCTGAAGGCAGCCGAATCCGAACGCCGCGTGCAGTTTGCGACCAGCTCGCGGGCGACACCGACCAGCGAGTTTGCAGGGTGGTTGCCCCGTCAATCCGCGGCGGAATGAAATCAGCCTCCTCCCCTGTCTGGACCGGATCGAGCGTTGCCCAATAGACGATCTCGATGTGCTGAGGCTGCGGACCGCTTAGCGCTGGGATGCGAAAACGGCCTGCAACGCGACGGTCAGGTTGTGCCGGGACATTCTCGATCGCCGCGTGAACCAGCCGGCAGCCGGGCGGAATGACCAGATCGAAGTAACGCGCGCCGCGGGGCAGCACTTCCAGATTCGTGCGCCCGGCGATGCTGCGATCGCGGTTCACCTGGACCTCGTGCTGCGCCGCTTGCACGGTCGGGGCCAGAGACTGCTCCTGCATGCTTGCCACGGCGCTGGGACGAGGAGCAACGACTTCGTAGCACTCAAATCCAGCCGGCAGGGCGGCGGCTTCGGCTGGCAGCGCCGAGGACTCAATCGCCTGCATGCCCGTGGTGGCCCACTGGATCCGCTGCCCGGCATCGCTCGTGCCCTTGTGCGCCATATTGCTTTCCGCCATATCGCGCACCGGCAGCGCCACGAGCTTTCGTAAACGCGGAACGCCGCGCAGCTCGATGGCGGGCAGTGTTGCGGCCGATCCGAAGTCCCCGCGAAGTTGACCGCGGATCGTCAGTTGCAGCCGCTGTTCGATGGCCCGCTGCGGCCGGACGACAAGCAATTGGCCCGTCTGGCCCGGGATGGCGATGACCTCATGTTCGACAGCGGGCGTGATCGAGAGCGGAAGAGACACCTCCGGGGGCAATTCAAAGCGCAGCACATCGAGCACGCCGGACTCCAGCTCGACGACGGCGTCGACCTCGACCGACCACGCGGGTTCGCCAGGAATCAGCCGCACCAGGAGATGTCCGAAGGCCTGGGGCTGATTGGGCTGGATCTCGATGGCAGGCGGACGGCGGGGCGAGCCTGGCGCCTGGCGGAATGCAGCGGCGAGCCGGCCGAGCGCAGTCTGATGCTGGCCAAGGGGAATCTCGGTGCTGGGCTTCCAACTTTTCGGATCGGCCATCACTGCCAGCCGCACATCGGCCTGTCGAAACACCCGCAATTCCAGCTCACTCTTGGAGGCGCCGACGAACTCGACCAGCGGGACGGTTGACGCCGGATCGTCGGATTTGTTCGGCACGCGGCCGAGCAATCTCAATTCCTGCTCCGTCATGGGAGGTTGGTGCGGGGTGATCAGCACCAGCCCGTCCGCAGTTTGCCCCCAGTCCGCCGGAACCTCATTGCCACCCGAGAAGACTTGCACCGACGTGACCTGCAATTCGCGTGCAACGCGGAGCTTGTACTGCTGGGCAGTGTTATTGGCGGGCTGCGCGTCGGCAGGCACGCCGGCAAGCCGGGCCAGGTATTGCACGCGCAGCGAATGTACATTAGCGCTGCATTCCAAGAGCTGACGCGCCTCGATGTTCGGCTCGGTGGGCTGGATCGAAAGCGTGAGTGCGCCAGGAAGCGACGAGTCGAAGGCGACGACGGGCCCGCCCGTGGGCTCGCCCCATTCCTTGGAAAAGCGATCGCTCGTGGGATCGGCGGGCCTGGCGGTTGGCGGAGGCTTCCACTCCAGGTTACCGCTCAGCGTAAATCCCGACCAGGTTCGCACGACCTTGTCCGCTTGAACGGCGATCTTGGGGAACAAGAGGTTTCCGACTCCCGAGGACTCGGCCCACAGGAAGGCGACCGGGATTTCCACGTCCGCGGAGGCCGGCTCGGCCAAGGTCACATGGAGCACGTTCGAGTGGCCCGCCGATTCGACCGAGTGGCGCACTCCCATCCCGCTGGCCGGCAACACCCGCAGTCGCGGGTCGAGTTCGATCGCCACTTGCTGGATCTTTCCCCCCAGCGGCCTGAGGCGAAACTTCGCCGTGGCCGTGACCGAACCCGGGCGAACCGACCAGAGCACCAGTTGCTCGGCTTCGACGCGCACCGCCGCCTCGCCGCTGGATCCCTCGCGCGGCCAGTCGAGAACGAGTTGGCGGCCGTGGCCCAGATGGATCGCGCGATCGGGCGCCGTGTCGAGCGAGTGCGCCGCACCCCGGGGGTCAACGGCGCGAATCTGGCCGGCGCTTTCCGGAAGAATCAGACGGCAATCGGCAACTCTTGGAATGCCGATTTCCAACCGCTGGCGATCGCCGACGGACTTGGGCGTGGCGCCAAACGCGAACTCCAGGCGGTGTTTGCCAGCCTCGCGTACGTCGATTCGCAGCCCAGAGCCGTCGTCCAGCCACTCGGTGAGCACCGCTTTGCCGTCCAGACGGGCCTGGCCCAGGGCCAGCAGCACCTGGGAGCGCTGGAAACCAAACTCAACGGCGGCATCTGCCCGAAATGTCTCAAACTCGAATTCAGCCCGGATATCGCCAATGTGCAATCGGTTGTCGATGCCCGTCGTCGTGACGGTCGGTCGATAGACGGCCTTAGTCAGCAGCCAATCGGGCGCCGAGGCCGACGAATTTTGTGCCAGCTTGAGCAGGGCGTCGTACAATTCCGGCTCCAGATAGACATAGTCGCCTACCGGCTGGCGCTCGCCATCGACGGGAATGACGACACGCCGGGTTGTCAGTTCTCGCTGGTCAGGCGCTTGCGGCGGTTGCGCGAGCGACATCGAAACGGCGACGAGCAGCAGCGACGTTGCGCCCAGCGATGGATGAACCAGGCGCGTAGTGCCCTGGGCTTGTGAGCGTGGACCGAAAAGCGGCGCGGCCGCCCGCGGAACGACGAGGAGCCAGCCAGCACCCAGCGCCAGGCCAAGGAGCGAACCCTGCACGAGCGGAGCTAACTCGGTCGGCAATACGACCCATGTGGCGGACAATGCCCCGGCAACCAGTATCAAGCTCACCCAGCGCCCGCCGGCCAATCGCAGGGTGAGCGCCGCCGCGGCAAGTGCCAGACACCAACCCCAAGCACTGATCGTCGCGCCGCGATAAACGCGCAAGCGGCCTGGCACGCCAGTGGCCAGGTCGACCTCGTACGCCGACCAATTCCGCTCGTGCAGCTCACTGGCGCTGGTCGGCGATCGGTCCGGCCTATCGAGCTTGTTGGCCCGCGGTTGTCGCGACGATGCAAGAACGAGCCCCGGCGCCAGCTCGACGCGCCACGCGCTGGCGAGGATGGGAAGATCGCACCGCGGCATCGGGTCGTTTAATACGCTACTTACATGCCAGGTTGCAATCTGGTCTTGGGTCCTATAGCTGACCAGAAGCGTGCAGTTGCGGCTGTCGGGAAGGGTGACGTAGTATTCGCCCTGATTGGATGGAACTAGGAATCCGCCTTTTGGCAGCCCCTCGATGCTTGCTTGCACCGTGCTGGCGCCCTCCGGAAGGCGGAACGCCAACCGCGCGTCCCCCGCGTTGCGAAGTTTCCAAACCGCTTCGTGCAGACCCGAACCGTTGGCCGAATAGCGCGAAACCAGCTCCAGCGACTCGACCCAGGCCAAGGGAAGCGCCTGTTGGGCGGGCGGGTCTCGCCACACCAGCCGGGCCGACTGACCAGGCTCGTAGTGATAGCAGCCCCGCAGGCTGGTCCCTGGTTCGGACGGCCGGTTGGGAAGCACCGGCTGAAGGCGATCGGCTTCAATCGAGAGCGGCGTCCCCGGAGCCGCGTGCACTTCGACGTTTCCGGTTTGCGAAGCGGCAGCCGGCAAATAGGCCAGCGCACACTCCTGCCACGGTGCGCGGCGGCGGTGGAACTGGGCGGTGATTTCAAAGGGTACTTTTCTCGGCCGCGCGAGAACAACTTCAAAAACGCTTTCATCGCCAGCCGTGGAACTCGACTCCAGCGCGCGGACGGCAACTTCCCGCGGATCTTCGCCAGCGAGGCGCCATTGTCCTGGTCCGCTTATCGGTGGCCGGAAGTGGACCAGGAAGCGAGCGACCGCGGTGTCTTCGGGAGTGCAAAGCACGCTCCACGATTCTCTCACATCGCCGCGCTCGACCGAGACGCGGGCTTTCAGATCGGCATGGAATCGCGGCAGCGACGCGACGAGCCTGGCCCGCAACGCCTCGGTCGATTGGTCCGTCGCTATCAGCTCGCCGACGGGCGGAGTTTCAAAAAGCCGCCGATCGTTGGGAGCCAGCTGGCTGGGGTCTTGTCTTGCAAGCTGTTCATCGCCCGCGAGGATCAAGCGGGCGGTCGGATCGGCAACCTGCCAGGCCAAGAGCTTGCGCGAGGTGCGAACGTCGGCCAATTGCACGATCGAAAAGAAGTCGTCCGGCAGCCACTGATCGATCGGGGGTCGGCGGTGGTGAGCGCGGACCGTCAGCCGAACGGGCCGGCCCCGGACGAGCGGCTTGCGGAGGGCCAGCTTCAAGACCTGCACGTCGCGGGCAGGAGCGGCCACGGGGCGGCTGACCAGCGTGCGATCGGCCAGGGCATCGGCGGGCGCCAGCTCGATGCTGTCGACAATCCAGGCCCGCGGAATCTCCGCGGCCAGTTCAAATCGCGCGCCGGCGCCGACGGAAATCTCAGCCGAATAAACGCCGGCAATCTGTGTCTGGCCGAATTCCAGGGCCAGGGCGCTGTGTTCATCCACCGCCACATTGGCCTGGGTCCTGGCGATTTGAATTTCCCAGCCGGCCGCGAATTGCTGAAACTGCCATTGCCGCTCTCTTCGCAGCGGCGAAGCAGGAACAAAACCCGCAGGGCGGCAGCCGCCCAGCGCCATGACCTGGACCGGCAAGAATTCGTCGGCCGTTACGGTGGCCTGACCCTCCTGCCACGTGGCATCGACGATTTGAATCTGCGGCAAACGCATTTCGCGCTCGCCGCTCCAGTTGGCGCTTGCGGAAATCCGGATCGCGTCTCCATTGCCCACCAGCGGCGGCGACAGAGCAATCGCCATCCGCCGCTTGCCAGGGACACTTCCCAGCGGCGTCCACGTGAGATTCACTTCGCCGTGTCGAATTCCCACGAGCTCCACGGACGAATCGCAGGATACGATCAACTGGTCCAGCGGCTTATGCAACACGTCCAGGTCGAAATTCGCTTCGATATCGATCGCTCCTTGATGCACGGCGTAGGTCGTTTGCTCTTTCACGAGCACCAAGGGCGCGGCCTCCGAGCTGGCACGGGTCTGGTTGACGGTCAGCACCATTTCGCCGGTGCCGGGAACGTCAACATCCCAGTTCACCAACCCCGCCGACTCAGGCGCGTCTTCGGCGGCGCTCGTCCGCGCGACCATGGCCTCATCGGCTGCGAGATGAAAGCCTTGCGGCAGTGCCAGCCTCAGATGATGTCGCGGCGCAGGCGGCAACCGCACGGAAAACGATAGATTGCCGCGCTCGTCGCGCTTTCCGGCGAGGCTCCAAGACAGCGCCAAAGTCCCTGTCGATTCGACCAGGCATGCCAGCCGTCCGTCGGGATCGACGCCAACGTGTGCGACGCGCGGGTCAGCGCCGAGCCAAGCGGCGCCGCTAAGGGCCAGATTCGTCGGATCGAGAACGAGCAGCGTGGGGTTTGAATTTGGGTTGACGACCGAAAGCTTTGCCTGGCCGGCCACGAGGGCATCCCCTTCCAGCCGGGCGAAATACTCGGCCGCGTCAATTCGGACAGAGGGCTTCCCGCGCTGGCCTCCGTTCAGGGAATCCGCCAGGCGCACTCGGCGCTCGAATTCGTCCCGCTTCATCGGCAACAGGCCCCGTGCCACCTGTTCCAAGTCAGCCTGCGGCACAAAGACGCGCCGGTAGCGAAGCGCACTAGCGGGATCAGCGCCCGGCGCAGCGGTTCCCCGGAGAGCGATGAGGCAAAATCCAATGACCAGGAAGATGCGGCGGAGGCGACTCATGAGGAGGGCTCCGCGACGCCGCCGCCTGACGGAACTGTGGCCGTTGTCAGAACCGAGTGCCGCTCCCCGCGAGGCTCGCGGGCCGCCGTCGATTGTGGTTCGGCTGGTGCGAATTGGGTTGATGCCGGCTCGGTCGTCCAAACCTGCCGGCCCGACGTGAACCACGACCAGAGCGCGATCGCCAGGGCAATGAGCAGGCCCAATCCGGCTGCCTGGGCCGCGAGCACGGCGACGTTGGGAAAGGCCAGCGCCAATGCCGCGAGGATCACCGCCGCGGCGAGGACCACTTCCGGCCGTCGCAGAGCGCGAACGTGCAGCAGGGCGAGCCCGATCACTAGCGCCGCTCCGCCCCCTAGCGCGAGGATAATCCGCCGGCTGGCGAATGAAACGGCCAGTGCGGGAGCCGAGCCGACCGAGCTGAACAAATACTGGTTGGCGCCCTGCGGCAATGGATCCTGGCGGCTGGCGCCGATCCACGATTCGAGGTCTTCCTGGCTCCGCACGGGCCGCGACCAGATTGGCCAGCCAGCGATTTGCCATTGCATCTCCCAGGACAAGTCGGCGGGCGGCACGACAAGGAACTGATCGCTGGGCAAACCGATTTGCCAGTAGAGGCGGCGCGGGGCTGCGGCAGACTCAAGGGCCGGCGGCTGCCACTGGGAGCTTGTCCATCCGCTGGCCTTTATGGCGCTATCCATTGCGTACCAAAGTTCAACGGCGCACTGCCGCCCTCGCGCTGCGGAGGGAACGGCAATGATCGCCGCGGCTGGCGGTTGGAGCATGGCCTCCACGGTCTGGCCGTTGATCGCGGCATGCAACGTTCCTCGCCGGGGGGCGGAGGGAAGCTTCACGTGCAGCTGGTCGGCGTCGGTCGTCAGCCGAAAGGCGGCACGTTCCTGGCGAACGTCCCTTGCCAGCCACGTTTGAATCCACATTCTTTCAACGGCGACGCTGGGAGCGTAGCTGCCGGCCGAGGGTTCGAGGATCCAGCGCGACATGGGCGACACGCGCGACCAGGCGTAGGCTGGCTGGCCGCCGGACGAAGTCGGCGTGCGATGGGAGAATTCGTCACTAGGGACCTCATCGGGTTTGATCGAAAGCGGCTCGGCGGTGACGAACTCGATCTGCTGGCCGCCGAGCTGTTGATGCGGCTCCTCGGCGGGAACAACCAGCGGGATATTAATTGGAAGAGGCTTTTGGCGGTCCCACTTGGGCAGCGGCAGCGAGTACTTCACAACCAATTGGCAGAATCCGATTTGATCTGCGTCCGCGGTGACCTGGAACCGCGCGGCGTCGCCAGCCTGTGGCGCGTCGACGACGGGCGTCGGCGTGAGGGCGACATCGCCCTGGAGAACCTGCAGCCGCCTGCCCAGGAGCACCGCGCGGGGGATCAAGAGGTCAAAGGTGCGGCGGCTTTCGTAGTCGATGCGGTAATCCAACCGCTGCTCCACCTGCACTTCTTGCGAGTCAAGCTGCACCTTGGCGCGTCCACTGGCCGTGCTCCAGCGGGTTCTGACGCGAAAATCCGCGGCGAATGACGCCGGTTCGTCCGTGGCCAGATCGCGAAAGACGAGCGGAGCCTGCTGCCGCGAGGGAAACCGGACCGCCGGCGGCGCGCGGTCGAAGGCCAGGCCCGTAATGCGGGCATTCTGCGGAGACAGCTCTACATTGTCGGCGGGCACGATCATCACCGTCGCCGGAGCAACCGCGTCGCCGAGCGCTCGCGGCAATTCGAATTCCACTTCGGTGCTGGCCGGATCAATCGGAATATGGGCCTCCAACTTCACCTCCAGCTCCGGCGGGATGACGGCTCCGGAGCGAAATGGCACCAGTCGCGGTCCCGGTGCTGCGTTGCCGACGGCGGGCTGCGCTGTGTTACTGCCGGCGGGCTGCGCTGGCGACTCGGTCGGAGCGATCTCAAACAGCTCGCTGGGATTCAACCGGTCGAGCTGCCACTTGCCCAGCGCGAGAGGCAACCCCGCCGCCCGCGCGCCCCGCAGGCGGTATTTCAGCGTCGTCTCCAGCCGCAACAGGCGGTCGTCCACATACACCACGTGGACCCCTTCCACGCCGATCCGCGACGCGCGGCTGGCGACCGTCAGCTCCAGCCCGCACGGCTGGCGCGAATACTCAAATCGGGCGGCCAGCTTTGCGGCAG